>JBPBPY010000380.1:0-8868 GCA_050954505.1 Janthinobacterium lividum | reverse complement strand
AACGACAGCATCTGGCCCGCCGAAATGGTCCAGCCGCCCAAGTGCACTTCATAGTCGGGAATGCGGAAGTACTCGGTAAAGAAACGGGCCGTGCCATAGCCCAGGGCGAACAGGCCGGAGACTGCCAGATACGGGCGCGGCTTGCGCGCATACAGCCACAGCACGACGAACAGCAGCACGCCATCCACCAGCGCTTGGTAGATCGGCGAGGGATGGCGTGGCAGGTTGTCGACGTTGGGCCAAATCATGGCCCACGGCAGGTCGGCACTGGCGATGCGGCCGGGAAGCTCTGCATTGATGAAGTTGCCAATGCGGCCAAAGGCATAACCCAGCGGCACCAGCGGAGCGATGAAATCCATGACCTGCATCAGCCGGTGACCGGTCTTGCGGCCCCACAGCCACATGGCAAACAGCACACCAAGAAAACCGCCATGGAACGACATGCCGCCTTTCCAGACCGCAAAGATTTCCAGCGGATGGGAAAAATAATAAGCGGGATTGTAGAACAGCACTTCGCCAAGGCGCCCGCCAAGCACCACACCGAGCACGCCATACAGCAGCATGTCATCGAGGTCTTCGCGCCGCCATCCCGCTGCAGCAATATGCGGCTGGCGAATGCGCACGCGGCCAAGCATGATGAACTGGGTAAAGGCCAGCAGGTACATCAATCCATACCAGCGTACCGCCAGCGGGCCGAGCGAGAAAGCGATCGGGTCAGGCATCGGGTGAATCAGCATCACGAGTCTTTCGTTCAGATCAGATCAGGTCAGGATTGACCGGGCGCGCATATTTTAGCGTGTTGCGCCGGTTTCACTGTGCTGCAGCACTGCTGCGCATGTCTGCCGAACGAAAGGGGGTTGCGCTGCCTGCCGTGGAAGGCTGTGGCGCACGGCAGCGTCATTTGCGCAGTTTCTTGAACTCCTTGCTGACACGGTCCTTGCGCATCTTCTCGGTTTCATCGTCGGCCTTGCGGGTATCGAGTCCGAAGATTTTTTCGCCGAATTCGAACCAGATGTAGGCCAGGGCGAACAGTCCAGCCGCCCACCACCAGGACAGATTGGCGAACGGTCCGATCTCGAAATACTTCAATGCGATGAATGCAACAATAATAATGATCAGTGGCATGATGACTCCTTTACCCGAGCATATTGTTAATGTGTGTAACGGTCAACCGCCAACATGCCAGTGCATGTTAATTTCCGCTTTGAAACAACAACCCTGGTTCTGGATTTTGCCGCTGGCGCCAGGAAGTCCGATAGAATTCCAGATGGCATCCTGCCAGCATGAGAGTGGAAAGCATGAAGAAAAAGTTAGCGTTGATTGGGCAGGCTGGCTTGCTGCTGGCTAGCTGCGCGCTCAGTGGCGCAGCGCTGGCCAATCCGGAGTTGGCGAAAGCCAGGAATTGCCTGGCTTGTCACACGGTGAGCCACAAGGTGGTCGGGCCCGCGTTCAAGGACGTGGCCGCGCGTTATGCAGGCCAGAACGATGCCGAAGAAAAGCTGGTGAAGAAGGTCATGCACGGCAGCCGGGATACCTGGGGGCCGGTACCCATGCCCGGCAATGCGCAGGTCAGCGAGGCCGAGGCGCATGTATTGGTCAAGTGGGTGCTGGGTTTGAAATAGCTGCTTGCGGGCTGCGCCACCCTGGCGGCGCTCAGCTTCGCAGCTTGGCCCTGATCAAGCCAATGGCCTGTGCATTTCCCAGCTGCATGGCAACCGACAAAACGGTGGTGCCGTCCTGTTCCGGCTCTTCAAGCTGCTTGCCGGAAAGCCCGTTCAATTTCTGGTTGAAGGTGGCATGGTTGTAGTCACCGCCGGTCAGGATGCCGCGCAATTCAAATCGCAGGTCGGCGGCATCTTGTGTCACCAACGCAGGCATAGTTTGCTTGCCTCGCATCATCAATTCAATGGTCGATTGTCGCCTGGGCAATGCTGGACGTTGGACTGGCTTGCTGTCAGCCGTACTGATGGACGCCGCAGCCGGCTTGATGCCATTCTTCTGTTCGGTAGAAAAATAGTTTGCCTCGCTACTGAGAGTACGGCGAATAGAAGTCATCAGGCACCAGTTATTAAAAAGATAATCAACCAGATCAGTAGTGGTACGGCAATCGGAATTGGTTCCATTTCCGTATGCATTAAGTCAACTATTGCATTCAGGACTTTAATTTCAATTTAGCAATTTTACCTCAACTTGGGTGTCAAGCACTGCAAAGATGGCACGGTGGTGCGTTTGCATCGGGTTCGGATTTTCACGTTCAAGAATTCGATCCAGTCGACTTCATTCAAGGAATTTCATATGGAAGCATCATGATGCTGTCATATCGAAGACCTCATTTGGAGAACTCGATTTAAAAACGAAAAAAATGCCGTCCAATTTACTTGGACGGCATTTTGAAATTGAAGCGGCGAGGCAAGAGCTCCGCAACCCCAAATGCCTTGCGGCGTATGGTTTTACTTTACGACAGCGATCTTTTCCTTCTTGCCGCCCTTGTAGGTGTACAGGGTCAAGGAACCGTCCTTGATATCGCCCTTGGCGTCGAACTGGATCGGGCCGGTCACGCCTTCATACTTGACCTTGGCCAGGTATGGCAGGTACTTTGCCGGCTCGGCCGACTTGGCTTCCTGCATCGACTTGGCCATCGTCATGACAGCATCGTAGACGTATGGTGCATAGATCTGCACATCGAGGTTGAAGCGGGTCTTGTAGCGTGCATAGAAATCGGCCATGGCCTTTTCCTTTGCAGCGCCGGTCACACCACCTGCCTCGGCGCAAACCACCTGGTCGTCGCTCATGCCATCGCCGGCCAGCTTGGCCAGTTCAGCGGTACACAGGCCATCGCCACCCATGAACTTGGCATCGATACCGAGTTGTTTCATCTGGCGCATCATTGGACCTGCGACGTTATCCATACCACCGAAGAACACGATGGTTGGCTTCTTGGCCTTGATCGAGGTCAGAATGGCGTTGAAGTCGGTTGCCTTGTCGGTGGTGTACTGCTGGTTGATGGTGACCGATGACGATTTTGCCTTGGCGCCCTTGGCGAACTGCTCGGCAACACCTTGGCCATATGCCGTGCGGTCATCGATGACGGCAATCGACTTGCCCTTCAATTGATCGACAGCGTAACGACCCAGCGTGCCGCCCAATTGGTTGTCATTGGCAACAACGCGGAATGCGGTCTTGAAACCTTGTTCCGTGTATTTAGGATTGGTTGCCGATGGTGAAATTTGTGGGATGCCAGCATCGTTATAAATTTTCGAAGCTGGGATGGTGGTGCCCGAATTCAAATGGCCGATAACGCCATTAACCTTTGCATCAACCAGTTTCTGTGCAACAGCTGCACCTTGCTTTGGATCAGCCGCATCATCTTCTGCGAGCAATTCAAATTTGACCTTCTTGCCGTCGATCATGAAGCCCTTGGCGTTCAAGTCTTCAACTGCCAGGATGGCGCCATTGGCATTGTCACGGCCGTAGTGAGCCTGACCGCCGGACATCGGCGCAACGTGGCCGATCTTGACAACCATTTCTTGTGCATGGGCCGATCCCACCAGCGCCAAAGCCCACGCAATTGCACTCGCCACGGGGATTTTTCTGAAGTTGGACTGCATATTAATTCTCCTGATGATTGAAAAACGGCATGGTTGCTGCAACACTCACAGTTTGATGATTTACACCAGCATGCACATTACCTTAGAACCAAAAGATATACCAAGGGCTGGTTGGCAATTTAAGCACTTTTTTACAAACATATTTGCATTTCAGCATGATGACTGCCGTTTTATTGAGCAACTGTTTGCAAAAAATCATCTATTCACTGTAAAAAATCTGCTTGCTTTGCACGCTCGGCAAATTTGTTGTTCGTGCCTCGGGGTTTTTACATTGCTTGCTTGGCATTGCTTCTGGGCTGCTTGACAGGTTTCACAATACAATGCACGCCGTCGATATTCTCCCGGGCCAGTTCGCCCTTGTCTCTTCCCCTTGTTTTTTACCAGGTTCATTCATGCCTACAACGCCCAAACTCCATGTCCTTGACCGGGTGGATCGCAAGATCTTGAACCTGCTGCAAAAGAACAATCAAATGCCCACGCGTGAATTGGCTGACAAGGTGCATGTTTCGCAACCGACCTGCCTGCGCCGCATCCGCGACTTGCGCGAGGCCGGCATCATCAGTGCAGACGTGGCGCTGGTCGATCCGTTCTCGCTTGGCTACGGCATGCTGGCGTTCCTGGAGGTGTCGCTCAACAACCAGGCCGACGAATTGATGCTGGAATTCGAAGCGCGCATGGGGCGCGAGGCGGAGGTCATGCAGTGTTATTTCGTTTCAGGCGACTACGACTATTTCCTGGTTGTCCATGTCGTCGACATGGATGCCTATTACCAGTTCGTGCGGCGCGTGATTTCCGGCTCCGGAAATGTACGGCACTTCCAGTCGCGTTTTCCAATGAAGCAGGCGAAGTTCGTTACCCGGATTAATTTCGACGAAAAGGCAGTTGCCACCGACGTGCGTCTGCCAAAGCGGGGAGGGCGGCAAGCGAAGTGATTTGCGTGTGCAATGTCACGGTTTCACGACCGATGTTTTGATGTTGCTGCTGCTACTGCTGCAGCAGCAGAGTGGATTGCAATGGACACGATTGCCGGCACAATGCAGTCGTGCCGCCAACGTCGCTGTGCCGGCACCAGCGCCCGTCTCACTCGGCGGGCGCTGGACGTTTGCCTGGGTGGACCAAGGCTGCTGCGCTGCTTTTCAGCTTGAGCTTCAGCTTGAACCTCAGCCTGAGCCCTGGCTTGAACCTCAACTTGAACCTCAGGCCCGGGCTCGGGCGGGCCTTATGCTTGCCATGCCGCTGCTGCCATTTTTGTCGAAGCCGCTGAACTGGAAATCGATTTCCGGCACGCGGCCGGAAACGATTTCCGCGATGGCGCGCCCTGAGCCGCAACCCATGGTCCAGCCCAGCGTGCCATGACCGGTGTTGAGAAACAGGTTGCTGATCCTGGTCTTGCCGACATAGGGAATGTTCGACGGCGTCAGCGGCCGCAGACCGGTCCAGTAAGTCGGATTGTCGTAATCGCAGGCGGTGGGGAACAGCTCGCGGGTGCGCCGGGTAATGGCATCGCAGCGGGTCTGGTTGAGGTCGCGGCCATAGCCGTTGAGCTCGCAGGTGCCGGCCACCCGCAGTCGGTCACCCAAGCGCGAGACCACCAGCTTGTAGCCGTCGTCGGTCAGCGAAACCACGGGTGCGGCGTCAGGATCGGTGATGGCATAGGTGGCGGAATACCCCTTGCCCGGATAGATCATCAGGTCAATGCCCAGCGGCTTGACCAATTGCGTGGAAAAGCTGCCCATGGCGAGGACAAAGGCGTCGGCGCGCAGGATCTTGTGGCGGCCTTCGGCGTCGATGACTTCGACGCCAGTGATGCGCGCTGCAGCGCCGCTGCCTTCGGTCAGCAGGCGGGTGACGGTGGTGCTGTACTGGAAATTGACGCCGGCCTGTTCGGCACGGGCGGCCAGGCCGCTGGTGAACTTGTAGACGTCGCCGGATTCATCGGTGGCAGTGAAGTCGCCGCCAACGATCTTGTTACGAATCGAAGCCAGGGCCGGTTCGATGCGCACGACTTCATCGGCACCAATCGAATCGCGTTGGCAGCCAAGTTCACGCATCAATTTTGCTGCCGGCAGCGATTGATCGAATTCCTTCTGGTCAGTGTAGAAATGCAGGATGCCACGAGTTTCGCAATCGTAGTCAATCCCGGTCTGGGCGCGCACCGACATCAGGGTCTGGCGGCTGTATTCACACAAGGCGACGATCTGGCGGATGTTGTGTGCCGTGCGCGCGGGTGTGCATTCGCGCAGGAACTTCAAACCCCATTGCCATTGCAGCAGTTCGGGGCGCAAACGGAACAACAGCGGCGCATCTTCCTGCCCCAGCCACTTCAAGACCTTCATCGGCGCCGATGGATTGGCCCAAGGTTCGGCATGGGAAACCGAAATCTGGCAGCCATTGGCAAAACTGGTTTCCTGGGCAGCGCCGGGCTGGCGCTCGATGACGCTGACCTCATGGCCGGCCTGGTTCAGGAACCATGCCGAGGCAGTGCCGATAATGCCGGAACCCAATACGATAACCTTCATCCTGCTCTCCCAGTTGCGATTATGGTGGGCATTCGTCTTGTGCTGGCTGCAGTGCCCTCAATCCAGGGCATTGTTGCAGCGCATACCGAAACCAGCTCGATGGACAAGCAATGCCGACGTTTGCCAATAGCAAGATTGTAAAAAGGAATGAATTACTTAGGTAAGCAAAGACGGCGCCTTTAATTTTATTTATCGACAAAAAAACCAAGGATCTGTCGATAAGCGCAAAAAAAGCCCAGCAAAATTTAGTTTTTAGGCTGATGCAGACGGCTGATTTCTTGTGCGACGGCGCGCGCCACCAGGTCTGCCATGCCTTGCTGTAAACCTTCCTTGATATCGGCAGCCAGGCCGGCCACGGCACCGGTCAGGACATCGGCCAGGACTTCGCGGACCCGGTGCTCCAGCATCGAGTCCACGCGTCCAAGCAATTGCCCGAGGATGCGTTCGCGCATGCGCCGCTCTAGCCGGTTCCATTCCTCATCGTCCCAATTGACCGCTGCGTGCGTGGCAAGTGCATCGAGCGTTGCCGGCACCGGCGCAGCTTTTGCTGCGGCCAGCCCGATCGCCGCAGTCGTCGACAAAGGCGAGGGGCTGGCTGGCCGAGCCGCCGCTGCCGACGTTGTGGAAAGTGGCGAAGGCGACGCCGCAGGCAATGATGCGGCAGAGGCCGGGGGCCGGGAAGTTGCAGGCGCCGTCGGTTGGACGGCTGGCACCCTGGCCGGAATCGCTGGTTCGACGGTTTTGCTGTTGGCAGAAGGCACGCCCCACAACGGTGTGTTGTCGCGGTCCAGGGCGGGTAGCGGCCCGGCAGTTTGTCCCGGCTTGCCCGGTGCCGCAGTGACGGCGATCGACGCTGTTGCCAGTGGCGACGGCACCCTTGCGGAAATCAGGGATGGCGCAGCGGATGGAGACTGGGCTGCTGCCGTCGGCATCGGCTCAGACGGCGATGACACTTTTGCGTGACCGGGTAGCGAGGTCGAAAGCGGGGGCAGCGGTGGTGGAGACGGTGCTGCAGACGCAAGCTCCGTC
The DNA here is from genome assembly GCA_050954505.1 of Janthinobacterium lividum. GTDB lineage: Bacteria > Pseudomonadota > Gammaproteobacteria > Burkholderiales > Burkholderiaceae_D > JAQGMO01. Next base: position 1,712 of record JBPBPY010000380.1, on the reverse strand, counting down.
ACCACAGGAATGTCGTCGTCCTCTGCACTGGTCGCGCGCCGCGACTTGGCAGCGGCTGTCCTGGCTTCGTCTTTGGCGAGAACATCTGTCAGTTCCGGAATGCCGGCATCACGTTTGATCAGTGTCATTTCGGCGCCGCTTGTCAAGCCTGCATGATGGGAAGGTTGCCTGGGTCGTTGTCGTCGTCAACTCCGCTCGACGACGAAATGGCTAAGCGGATAACCGCGCTGCTTGTAAAACCGATAGCGCTCGCGGCCCGCCTGGACGTCAGCCGGGTCGGTGGAGACAATTTCAAGCAGGCGCTTGAAGCGCGCAAAACTCGGTGGCGTCGTCGACGAGAGATTGATCAACACATCATGATGCGGCAAGTCCAGTTCCGCATCACCGGTGAGAATGACCGGCGTGACGCCAGCCAGCGCATCACCGGCACGCACATGGGGGACAAAATCGAGTTCGGAAAAAGTCCACAGCGTTTCATCGAGCGCGGCCAGCTGGCTGGCATCGTCCGAATACAGCACCACACGCGACTTTGCTGCCAGCGCCTTGCGCACGACCCGGCAGGCATACTGGATGCGGTCCGGCACTTCGCTGTAAAAATCAATTCGGGTCATGGCCGCGATGCTGCTTTCCTGATTCAAAACCGGAAGCCGGGCGGTGCATTGCCGGCTGGCGCTGGCGCCACATCGCTGCCGCGCTGTGCCTGCTTGTCGGCCGCCGTGCCGGCTGGCGCCGGTTTGGGCGGCGCCGCGGCGGTTGCCGGCGGCTGGCGCCATGTTTTTGGCAACATGCTGGTTTCCGGGTAACCGGCGGCAGTCAGCATGCCGGTCCAGGCATCGGATGCAAAACCTTGTTGCTTGCCACTGCCTACCTGCAGAAACGGTAACTGGGCATCGCCACTGACCTGGCGCAGCTTTTCAATATCGTCATTGCTGCTGACGGTCTTTTCGGTAAACGGCACCCCGCGCGTGACCAGCAGCGCCCGGGCTTGCTGGCAAGGGCTGCATTTTGGCGAGGTGTACAGCGTCACCGGGCTGGCCTTGACCGCACTGGCCAGGTCAAACGGCAGGTCACTGGTGTCGGTGTCGCCGGTGTTGCTGATGGCCTTGCGTTCCACCTGCTTGGCCGTGACCGGTGGCGGCACATCGCTGTAGGTGACCTTGCCATCGACGCCTATCCATTTATATAGCTGTGCATGGGCGCTGCCGACACAACACAACATCACCAGCGACACCAGGCCGGCTCCCAAAACAGATTGACGCTTCATGACAAGTCCTCCAGGCAGGGTGGGTGAAATTGGGTCAAGGTACGCAAGCCCATGGCAAGCCACCAATGCTCAGGCGGCCATGCCGCTATGGCGCAGCAGTGCATCGATGTTCGGCTCCCGGCCCCGGAATGCCTTGAACGACTCCAGCGCCGGCCGCGAACCGCCGACGGCCAGGATCTCGCGCTGGAATTTCAGGCCGGTTTCCGCCAGCAATGCCGCATCGCCACTGGCCTGGGCTTCCTCGAAAGCGCCATAGGCGTCTGCCGACAAGACCTCGGCCCATTTGTAGCTATAGTAACCTGCCGCATATCCGCCGGCAAAGATATGGCCGAAAGAGTGTTGGAAACGGTTGAATGCCGGCGGCTTCATGACCGAATACTGGCCGCGCACTTCGTCGACCAGTTGCTGGACCGTCTTTTCGCCGCGCGGGTCGTAATCGAAATGCAGG
>JBPBPY010000390.1:0-8896 GCA_050954505.1 Janthinobacterium lividum | reverse complement strand
TGAAATCCGCTGCGCGCAAAACAGGCCTGCGCTGCATCGAGCACCTGTTTGCGCCGGTTGCTGGCGCGTTCCCCATCGGCTGCCCGCTTCGGTGCTACGCCAAGCGCGCCGGAACCGTCCGGGCTGCTGCGTGCACCCCGGGCGTCGGTTCCCTGTTCTTCCGTGTTTTCGTGCATGCCCATCCTGTCTCCCGCTTCATCGTTTATTGTCGGCCTTCGGGCAACCGCTGCGGCTGGTTCATTGCCACCGGAGCGCCGGCTGGCTCCACACCGCCGCCCAGTACCTTGTACAAGGTTACCAGATTGGTGCTGTTGGCCAGGCGTATGGTGATCAAGCCTTGCTGTGCCGAATACAGGGTGCGCTGGGAAATCAATGCATTGAGGTAGGTATCGCTGCCCGCTTTGTAGCGCCCCTGGCGGATGCGATAACTTTTGGCCGCCGCATCGGTGAGCGCAGCCTGGGCTGCCAGGCGCTCGTCGATGGTGCCGCGCTGGGCCAGTGCATCGGCGACTTCGCGAAAGGCAACCTGGATCGACTTTTCGTATTGCGCCACCGCGATGTCGCGCATGGTGCCGGCAACGGCCAGGTTGGCGCGGTTGTAGCCGCCATCGAAGATCGGCAGCGTAATCTGCGGCACGAAACTCCAGGCGCCGCTGCTGCCCTTGAACAAGCCCCCCAGCGTGCTGCTGGCAGTGCCGGCCGAGGCCGTCAGCGAAATGCCTGGGTAGAACGCCGCCCGCGCCGCGCCGATGTCGGCATTTGCCGCGCGCAGGCTGCGCTTGGCTTCGAGCACGTCGGGGCGCCGCAGCAACAGGTCCGACGGCAAGCCAGCGGGCAGGTTCGAGAGCGTCAGGATGCCCTCCACCGGTCCAGCCGGCAGCAAGCGATCCTCGACCGTGCCACCTGCCACCAGCGTCAGCGCATTCAGGTCGAGTGCCACCTGGCTGGTATAGGACGCCACATCGGCGCGCGCCGTCTCGACGCTGGTACGGGCATCGGCAACATCCAGTCCCGATGCCGCGCCGGCCGCCAGGCGCCGGTCGGCAAGATCGAAGCTGATCTGCTGGCTTGTCAGCGTCTGGCGCGCCAGGCGCAAGCGGTCCTGGTCCGCCGCCAGCGTCAGATAGGCGCTGGCGACTTCGGCGATCAAGCTGATCTGTTGCGCCCGGCGCGCTTCCTGCGTACCGAGATAAGTCTGCAGCGCTGCTTCGGAAAGGCTGGCAATGCGGCCGAAAAAATCGATTTCATATGCGGCTGTCCCCAGATCGACACCAACCTGCCGCGACGTCAGTGCACTGCCAATACCCGACAGATCCGCAGGCGTGCGTGCAGCCGATGCACTGGCGCCAGCTGCCAGCGCCGGTACAAGTGCCGAGCGCTCAATGCGATACTGGGCGCGCGCCTTCTCGATGTTCAGTGCCGAGACCCGCAGGTCGCGGTTGTTGGCCAATGCCTGGGCAATGACCTGCTGCAAACGCGCATCGATGAAAAAGGTTTGCCAGCCAATTTCGGCTGCCGCACGCGGCCCGGCTGCGGCCTCCTTGTAGGATGGGCCGGTTGGCCAGCTGGCAGGCACCGGCGCGGCCGGTTGCCGGTACACCGGCATCAGGCTGCAGGCGCCCAGTACCGAAAGCAGCAGCAGTGAAAAGGACAGGCGCAGCGCAGATCCGCGAATATTGCGGTTCGATGCAGCGCATGGCTTGGCGCCGCTGGCCGGCCTGGTGCCGGCATGAGGTGTGGCATGAGGCATGGAATGCGGTGTGGTTGATGTCATTTCAATGGCCTTCCGGAACAGGTTGCGGCGCCGCATTCGCCGCATCAGTGTGCGGCAGCGGCACCGGCGCTTGGCGCGCAAACATGCCGCGCACGATCATGAAAAATACCGGCACGAAAAAAATGCCGAGGAAAGTAGCTGAAAGCATGCCGCTCAATACGCCGATGCCAATGGCATTCTGGCTGCCCGACCCTGCGCCATTGGAAATCGCCAGCGGCAGCACGCCCAGGCCGAAGGCAATCGAGGTCATCAGGATTGGCCGCAAGCGCATGCGTACCGCATGCAGGGTAGCCTCCAGCAATTCCATGCCGTCGTCCTGCAAGTCCTTGGCAAATTCGACGATCAGGATGGCATTTTTTGCCGCCAGGCCGATACCGTCAGGCCCTGCTGCGTCACCACCGCCGGCAGCCAGGGCGTGGCCAGCTGCAGCTTGTTCTGCACTTGCACCTGGGCGATGTCCGGGTCGGTATTGTCGGAGAAGGTCAGCGTGATGTTGATGGCGCCGGTCGAATCGGAGGTCGAGGACATGTAGCTCAAGCCATCGATGCCCTTCATCTTTTGTTCGATCACCTGGGTGACTGCGTCTTCGACGGTTTTTGCCGAGGCGCCGGGATAGGTGCCGACAATCGAGATCGATCGCGGTGCGATGGCCGGGTATTGCGAGATCGGCAGGCCGAGGATGGAAAGCACGCCAGCAAGCATGATGACGATGGCGATCACCCAGGCAAAGATGGGCCGGTCAATGAAAAATCGGGACATGACGGGTTCTCCTCAATTCGCCGCGGAAGACGCGGCAGGCCGGGCTGTCGCCGCCGTGCCGGCCAGCGCCGAGCCGGCCGCAGGCTGCGGCACAGTGGGCTGCTGCATGGTGGCGGCCGGGTCCACGGCATTCGAGGCGGTTTTGCCGCTTGCTTGCGCTGCCGGCGTGGCCGCTACCACCGCCGGCGCTCCAACCTTGACCTTTTGCAAGCCTTCGATGATGACGCGGTCACCGGCTTGCAGGCCGGCGAGCACCAGCCATTGGTCGCCGATGGTCGCGCCAGTGACCAGCGTGCGCTGTTCAACCTTGCCTTCGGCATTGAGCAGCATGGCGGTGGCCTCGCCTTTCTGGTTGCGCGTCACGCCGCGCTGGGGTACGGCAATGGCTTGTTCATTGACGCCATTTTCCAGAACGGCACGCACATACATGCCGGGTAGCAGCTTGCCTTTCGGGTTTGGAAACAATGCCCGCAGCGCGACATTTCCGGTGCCTTGATCGACCGTGACATCGGAAAACTGCAGCTTGCCGGGCGTGCCATAGAACGTGCCGTCGGCCAGCACCAGGCGGGCCGTGACCTGTCCCCCCCTTTGCTTGATGGTGCCGCTTTCCATGGCACGCTTGAGCTTGAGCAGGTCGTTGCTCGATTGCGTCACATCGACATAGATCGGGTCAAGCTGCTGGACGGTGGTCAGGGCAGTGGTTTGACTGGCCGTGACCAGTGCACCCGCGGTGACATTCGAACGGCCGATGCGTCCGCCGATTGGCGCCGTCACCACGGTGTAGCGCAGATTGATGCTGGCCGTCTCCAGTGCGGCTGCAGCCGCTTCCACGTCGGCGCGCGCCTGGTCGGCGCTGGAGACGGCGTCATCGTAATCCTGCTGGCTGACGCCCTCGATGGCCAGCAACCCCTTGTAGCGGTCCACCTTGGGCTGGGCCGCCGCCAGATTGGCGCGGGCTTTCGACAGTGTTGCCTTTGCTGAAGTGGGTGCCTGTCTGGGTGCCTGGCTGGGTGCCTGTCTGGGTGCCTGGCTGGGTGCCTGGCCGAGTGCCTGGCTGGGTGCCTGTCCGAGTGCCTGGTTGAATGCCTAGTTCGGTGCCTGGCTAGGTACCGGATGCCGTGCTCCGAGTGCCGGATTTCAACCGCCAAGGTCAGTGTGCCGAGTGCTGCGTGCTGCGTGCTGCGTGCTAAGTGCTGGCGACAGCATGCTGGCGGCAGTGTGTCAGGGACCAGCAGTACGATGCAAGCGACAGCGCATTCATGCAATCCGGTTGGCAGGCATGGCACGCATCACCAGTTCCGCCATGGCTGCGCCGTCCTCACCCTCGCCTGCCAGGCCAGCCACCACACCCTGGCGGTCGGCTTCAAGACGATTCTGGCTGACCTTCCATTTTCCTTCGCAGCGCGCGATCGGAATCTCGATGCCGACGATTCCCTTCAACATGGTGTCGATGTACGCCGCCGGCGCATCGGCAATGCGCCACGGTGCAGCGCGCCCGCTTTCCTGCGTCTGTGTCAGATCATGCAACAGGGCCAGCAGCCAGCCTGCATCGTGAACCACGCGCGGCGCCCCCCAGGCATGGACGGTGGCGTAATTCCAGGTCGGCACCACCTTGTGGGTCTGCGCCTTGCTGGCATACCACGATGGCGTGATGTAATGGTGCGGTCCCTGGAACACCACCAGGCATTCGCCCACTGCAGCGAGTTCGCGCCAGACCTCGTTGGCGCGCGAAACATGGGCGCGCAACACGCCACGGCGGCCCTGCTCCTCGCCTTCTTCGACGTACAGGGCAAAAGGCAGCGGATTGGCAAGCAGGCCGGCAGGGCCAGCCGTGACCAGCAAGGCAAACGGATGGGCACGCATGAGCGCATGCTGAACCTCGAGACGGTCTTCGCGAAATGCCGGCGGCAGGAACATGTCAGGTTTCCAGTGAATGCATGAATTGGCAGTGTAGCGCGGCCAGCGCAGCACCGGCCGTTGGCGAGGGATCGGCTTGCACGGGAAGACGACTTTGTGAAACAGAAAAAACATCAAAAACGTTACAATTGCCTGATCTCATGATGCATACTATGGCCACTGATTCAGACGCCGTGGAGGGCGTGTGCCGTATAACGATGAGCATTACCGCCTGACGTTCGAACTCAACCCGCATACCCAATGGACTGCCACGCCGCAAGGCGACCTTGACCGTGTCTCGCCGCGCTGGCAGGAGTGGACCGGTACATCGGGCGTGGGCGCATCGTGGGGCGAGGCCATGCATCCGGAGGACCTCGAGCGTACCTGGAGCGTGTGGAAGCATTCGCTGGCCACCGGCTGCGACTACAGCATCGAACACCGCGCCCGCATGCGCGACGGCAGCTACCACTGGATGCATTCGCGTGCCCTGCCCCATCGCAATGCCGAAGGCGCGGTGGTCAAGTGGTACGGCATGACCCAGGACATACAGGATTACAAGGACGCGCTCGAGTCATTGTCGCGGCGCGAACAGGAATTCCGCGCGCTTTCCGAGGCCGGCCCCAACCATGCCTGGATGGCCGACCCTGACGGCAACATCATCTGGTGCAACCAGCGCCTGCTTGACTTCGTCGGCCTGCCGCCGGCGGCCATGCTGGGACAGGACTGGAGCTGCGCTGTCCATCCCGACGACCTGGCGACAACGGCGGCAACCTGGGCGCTGGCCATTGCCCAGGGCAGCGCCTACGAAACCGAGTTCCGCCTGCGCGGGCACGCCGGCACACCCGAGGAACAATACCGCTGGTTCGTGGTGCGGGCGTTGCCGGTCCATGACGCCGATGGCCGCATCACGCGCTGGGTCGGCACCAGCATCGACAACCACCAGCGCAAGCTCAACCTGAACACACTCACGCGCCGCAATGCCTCGCTGGAAGAAGAAGTCGCCGTGCGCATTGCCGAACGCGACCGCATGTGGCACATGTCGACCGACCTGATGCTGGTTGCGCGCTTCAACGCCACCATCGTGGCCGTCAATCCGGCCTGGACCGAAATCCTGGGCTGGGAATACGCCGATGTGCTGGGCCATCGTTTCATGGAATTCATCCATCCCGACGACGCCGAGCGCACCATTGCCGAAGTCGGCGTGCAGCAGCGTGGCGGGCGCAGCCGCCGCTTCGAAAACCGCTACCGTGACAGTGCCGGCAACTGGCACTGGCTGTCGTGGACGGCAGTCTCGGACCAGTCCTTCATCCATGCTGTGGCGCGCGACGTCACCGAACAGAAAAAGCGGGCCCAGGCATTGCGCGAAGCCGAACAGGCCTTGCGCCAATCGCAAAAAATGGAAGCCATTGGCCAGCTGACCGGCGGCATTGCCCATGACTTCAACAATCTGCTGGCTGGACTGGTCGGCAATCTGCAGTTGCTCCAGCTGCGCCTGCGCCAGGGCCAGACCGAAGACCTCGAGCGCTACATCGTCGCCGCCAATGCAGCAGCCGACCGTGCCGCCACCCTGACCCAACGGCTGCTGGCGTACTCGCGTCAGCAGATGCTTGCACCCAGGCCCCTGGCAGCCAATGCGCTGGTGCACTCGATGATGGATCTGCTGCTGCGCACCGTGGGCCCGTCGATCCAGATCGACGCACAACTGGCGCCAGGCCTGTGGCTGACCCTGTGCGATACCCATCAACTCGAAAATGCCCTGCTCAATCTGGTCATCAACGCGCGCGACGCCATGCCCGACGGCGGCCTGCTGACGATCAGCACCGACAATGTCGAGGCCAGCATGCCGGGGCATGAAAGCCTGCCGCCGGGGCAGTACGTGATGCTTTGCGTGGCCGACACCGGGACCGGCATGAGCAGGGAAGTGGCGGAGCGGGCGTTCGATCCCTTCTTCAGCACCAAACCGGTTGGCCAGGGCACCGGCCTGGGCCTGTCGATGACCTACGGGTTCGTCAGCCAGTCGGGTGGCCAGGTGCAGATTGCCTCCACACCGGGCCAGGGCACGAAGATGCGCATCTATCTGCCGCGCCACCAGGGCGCCGGCCACGCCATCGATGACAGCCATGGCGCTGCGCTGGCCTCCAGCCTGCCCCTGGCCGGCAGCGGACTGACGCTGCTGGTGGTCGAAGATGAGGAAGACATTCGCAAACTGCTGGTGGAGATGCTGCGCGAATGGGGCTATGCAACCATCGAGGCCGCAGATGGGCCAGAAGCCATGCTGGCGCTGCAGGGCCAGCGCCAGGTCGACCTGCTGGTCACCGACATCGGCCTGCCGGGGCCTTTCGATGGCCGCCAGCTGGCACGATCGGCACGCCGCCAGCGGCCGCAACTCAAGGTGCTGTTCATCACCGGGTTTGTCGGCAATCCGGTTGCCCGCAGCACCGACCTCGAGAGCGGCATGCAATTGCTGAAAAAGCCGTTCACTCTGGAGACGTTTGCGCAGACCATTGCTGCCATGACCAGTCAGACGGCTGACTGTGCTTCGCCTGGAGCCGGCGGGGCTGACTGAAAGCGAACTGGTCGCCGCGCCCATGCGCACTGACCAGGCTTGCCGGCTTGCAGGCTTGCCGGCTGCGTCAATCTTGCCGCCTGCCCTGGCCGCGCGTATCATGGCGCTTCGCCTGCATCATGAGGTGGACCATTTCAGGCCGGCGACATTTTGACGGAAAAGCATCCCATGATTGAAGGTTTTCTCAGCGTCGATGAATATGACGCCCTGGCGCAAATCAAGAAGAGCAGCCGATACGGCCGCCCGAGCGCCTGCGTGGCGCGCAATTCGAAACGCCTGGTAGGCCTGAAGTACATCGCCCACCAGAAAGATGGCAGCTTCATGCTCACCGACAAAGGCAAGCAGACCTTGTTCGTCAAGGCCTGTGTCGAAGGACTGCGGGCCTTGGCAAGCGATCCGCTGGCCCCGATCGACAGCGATGTCGCCACCTTCCTCGGCAAGAAAGGCCATGTGGTCGCCAACGCCGACGGCCCCGGTCATACGCTGACCCAGCGCGGCGCCGAGAGCCTGGCCGATATCGTGCGCAACGAAGCAGCCGCCAAGGCGCGCTGACTGCCAGCGGCTGCAGCGCTCCACGCGCCGTTACTGTTACCGTTACAGCTGGGCCGCGTCCAGCCGGACAGCGCCACGCCCTGGCTGATCCGGTTACGCGTTGCTGGCCAGCCATCGACCGACTAAATCCATTGCACCCTGGGCTTTGGAGCAATGCAAACGCCGATCATTGCCGCCAGCTGTGTGGCAAAACGACAGCCGGCACGGACCTGGGCAACATTCCAGCCTTCAGGCAGGGATCGCGGCTTGCGCCGAGGTGAATCAAGAGTAGACTATTGCGGCATACCTTCCAGTAATCTGCCCCGCAAAAGCCGGCGAAGCGAAATGCGAAAGGCAACGGCAGCCGAAGACAGTCTGGCGAGGCTGGCCAGTCCAGGGTGGCCCCTGGCGCTGCCAGTGGCGCCGCAATGCACCGCGTGACTGACCTTCGTGCTTGCCACCGCGCGCAGCTTCTGCGGCGCAGATTTCTGGAGCTGGATACTGAATCCGACCCCGAATCCGACCCGAATCCGACTCGAAAGCGACACTGACTTCCATGGTTGACGAACGCATCCTTGCCTTTCCCCCACCCTCCCCCGGCTATGTGCCCAGCCACCTGCCTTTCTTCGTCGTCGGCCTGGGGGCGTCCGCCGGCGGCATCGAAGCGCTGCTGCGCTTTCTCGAGACCATGCCGGCGGTCAATGGCATGGCGTTCGTGATCGTGCTGCACCTCTCGCCCAAGCATGAAAGCAGCATCGACCACATCCTGCAGGCCAAGACCCAGATGCCGGTGTTGCAGGTCACGCAGACGGTGCGTATCGAAGTCAACCATGTGTACGTGATTCCGCCGGCGCATGACCTGGTCATGACCGATGGCGCGCTGCATGTGGTGTCGGCGGCCCGGCCAATGGGCCGCCACGTTGCCATCGATGTGTTCCTGCGCACACTCGCCGAGGTGCACCGCGAACGCGCGGTCGGCATCATCCTCTCGGGCGCCGGCACCGACGGCTCGGTCGGCATCACGCGCATCAAGGAAAAAGGCGGCATTGCCATGGTGCAGTCGCCCGACGATGCGGAATATGACAGCATGCCGCGCAGTGCCATCGAAACCGGCGCCATCGACATGGTGCTGCCAGTCGTCGAAATGGCCCAGCGCCTGCTCGAACTGTCCAACAATGCCGCCGCCATCACGCTGCCGGCACTGGACCGCCAGATCCAGCTTTCCGGCCATGAGTCGATTGAAACCCAGGCCCAGCTGGTGGAGGCGGCGCTGCATGAGATCATGGCGGTGCTGCACCAGCGTACCGGCCATGACTTCAAGCATTACAAGCGCGCCACTGTCCTGCGCCGCATCGAACGGCGGCTGCAGG
>JBPBPY010000504.1:0-8923 GCA_050954505.1 Janthinobacterium lividum | reverse complement strand
GAAGTCAACGCGCTGGCCACCCTGTATGCCCTGATGATTTTCCAGCAGCTGCGCTTGAAACCTGCTGCGGAAATCGACAGTCAAAGCGCTGCATTGATCGACCAATGGCGCGCCGACCAGGATTAAATCGACTGCATTGCAATCCGGCCTGGTGCTGTGTCCGACCTGGCACCGGACGACTGCCTGGATCCGAACGCATGGACATGAGACCTCGGCTTGGATGATTCCGTTTGTATCCGGATTTGCCTCTTTCCAACACATGATGCGCCGCACAAAAAAAGATTGACATGCTGAGAGGAAACGCTAGAATAGCGTTTGTTGCAGCGCACAATATCGCAGTTGGCTCGCAATTGGCCATGAATCACGGTGCGTCCCATTACGTTTGCAGATGTCAGCGCGGCGTAAATCATAAAACGAACTCAGGAGAATGACGATGTTTACCAACAAGGATCAATTTGCCACTGCCGCCAAGGCCAGCATGGAATCGCAGATCGCCGTCGTGACCGATCTGACCAACAAGGCCATGGCCAGTGTGGCCCAGCTGGTGGAGCTCAACATCAATGCAGCCAAGGCGTCGTTCGAACAATCGAGCGCGATTGCCCAGCAGATGATGTCGGCCAAAGATCCGCAGCAGTTGTATGCGCTGGCCACCCAGCACAGCAATGGCACCGACTTCATGCTTGCCTATACCCGCAATCTGAGCAGCATCGCCAGTGCAGCGCAAGTCGAATTCACCCGCGCCGCTGAAGCCCAGATCGCTGAAACCACACGCAAGGTATCGGCGCTGGTCGATGAAGCCAGCAAGTGTGCGCCGGCAGGTTCGGAAAACGCCGTCGCCATGCTCAAGAGCGCCATGTCGAATGCGAATGCCGGCTATGAACAGTTGTCCAAGTCTGCCAAGCAGGCCAGTGCGACGCTGGAAGAAAACATGGGTGCTGCCACGCGCCAGTTTACCCAGGCCGCTGACAAGGCCAGCGGTCGCAGCAGGAAGCAGTGACCGTCGGCGCCACGCGCTGATGGCGGCGCCTGCCTGAACGCGAAAACGAAGGGACCGGAAACGGTCCCTTTTCATATTCGCCTGGCTATCGTTGATATTTTTGTCATCGCGCGTCCATGACCTGGCCTGGCCGGTGTAAGCTCCTGTTTCAAGACTGACCAGAGTGTCATTCAAGTCCTCATTCCAGGAGCGGGTTCGTATGTTGATCAATTGCGTGGTCTATCAGGAGGGCAAAAAACTGGCTGATATTCCGGTGACGGAAATCAGCGATTACCTGGCCAAGCCAGGCTGTTTTGTCTGGGTCGCGCTCATGGATGCGCAGGCCGATGAAATGGCGCAGATGCAGGCCGAGTTCGGCCTGCATGAACTGGCGGTCGAGGATGCCATGGTGGGACACCAGCGGCCGAAAATCGAAGAATATCGCAACTCCCTGTTTACCGTGCTGCATACGGCAGAAATTCGCGGCGAGGGCGCCGATGCGGAATTGAATATCGGCGAGATCGATATCTTCGTTGGTTCGAATTTTGTCCTTTCGGTGCGCAATCGCTGCATGCAGGGCTTCAAGGAAGTGCGCACCCGCTGTGAACAGGAACCGCACCAGCTTGAGAAAGGGCCAGGCTTTGTGCTGTATGCACTGATGGATGCAGTGGTCGACCGCTATTTCCCGGTCATCGATGCAATGGAGTCAGAGCTTGAAGTCATCGAAGACATGATTTTTTCCAAGGGCACGGAGCGCGCGAATATCGAACGCCTGTATGAACTCAAGCGTCGCGTGATCCGCCTCAAGCATGTGGTGGCGCCACTGGCGGAAGCCGTGACCAAGCTGCACGGTGGCAGGGTGCCGACGGTTTGCCAGAATACCCAGGAATATTTTCGCGATGTCTCCGACCATCTGATCCGGGTCAACAACATCATCGACTCGATCCGCGATACGATTTCCACCGCCATCCAGGTCAACCTGTCGATGGTGGCCATCGACGAAAGTGAAGTCAACAAGCGCCTTGCGGCCTGGGCTGCCATCTTTGCGGTGGCCACGGCATTTGCCGGCATCTGGGGCATGAATTTCAAGGTCATGCCCGAGCTGCAGTGGAAGTATGGCTATCCTGCCGCCTTGCTGGTGATGCTGGTGGTGTGTGTCTATCTGCATCACCGCTTCAAGAAGTCAGGCTGGCTGTAGTTTCCAGCTTCAGCCCGGGCTGGGCTTGACGCGTCGATAAGGCTTCCTCGCCGTTTCGTGGGCAACAGAGTTAAAGCGGCATCGATTCAATTTTCACGCAGCCCGGAAGTCCTGTTCAAACAAGCTTCATGCATCAAGGTCCGATTGACCCCGGTGGCCCTCAAGAGGCCATGTTCAATCCCACCGCTTCGGCTACCTTGATGCCGTCGATGGCCGCCGACATGATGCCGCCTGCATAGCCGGCGCCTTCGCCGGCTGGATAAATGCCGCGTGTATTGATGCTCACGCAGTCATCGCCGCGCTTGATGCGCACCGGCGACGAGGTCCGGGTTTCCACGCCGGTCAGCACTGCGTCATGCATGGCAAAGCCACGGATTTGCTTGTCGAACATTGGCAGCGCTTCGCGGATCGCTGCAATGGCATAGTCGGGCAAGGCCTGGTCGAGTTCACCAAGACGCACGCCTGGTTTGTAGGATGGCAAAACCTCACCAAAGGCTGTCGATGGACGGCGCGCCAGGAAGTCACCCACCAGCTGGCCCGGCGCATCGTAATTATGGCCGCCAAGTTCATAGGCGCGCGACTCCCAATGGCGCTGGAAATCGATGCCGGCCAGCGGCCCGCCGGGATAGTCGGCCGGTGTGATGCCGACCACGATGCCGCTGTTGGCATTGCGTTCGTTGCGCGAATACTGGCTCATGCCGTTGGTGACGACGCGGCCTGGTTCAGAGGTGGCGGCCACCACGGTGCCGCCCGGGCACATGCAGAAGCTGTACACCGAACGGCCATTCTCGCAGTGGTGTACCAGCTTGTAGTCGGCGGCACCAAGGATTGGATTGCCGGCCGCCGCGCCAAAGCGGCATTTGTCGATCAGCGACTGTGGATGTTCAATGCGAAAGCCCAGTGAAAACGGCTTGGCCTCCACATACACCCCGCGCTGGTAAAGCATCTGGAACGTATCGCGCGCGCTGTGGCCAATGGCCAGCACCATATGGCGCGTTGGAATGTGTTCACCGCCATTGACGACCACGCCGCGCAACTGGCCATCGACGATATCAAGATCGTCGACCTTGGTCTCGAAGCGGAATTCCCCGCCCAGATCCTCGATGGTCGCACGCATCAACTCCACCATTTTCACCAGACGGAAGGTGCCGATGTGGGGCTTGCTGACGTACATGATTTCCGGCGGCGCATCGGCCTTGACAAATTCAGCCAGGACTTTGCGGCCATAGTGTTTGGGATCCTTGACCTGGCTCCACAATTTACCGTCCGAGAACGTGCCGGCACCACCTTCACCGAATTGTACATTCGATTCAGGATGCAGTACTCTTGTGCGCCACAGTCCAAAGGTATCCTTGGTACGCTCACGCACCGACTTGCCGCGCTCGAGAATGATAGGACGAAATCCCATCTGCGCCAGGATCAAACCGGCAAACAGTCCGCAGGGACCAGTGCCGACCACCACAGGGCGCTCGCTTAATCCAGCCGGTGCATGGGTGACAAAATGATAGCTGGTATCGGGTGCCGGCAGGATATCAGCCTTGGCGCGTGGCCGGTTGGCCAGCTTGCGGGTGACGGCGGCTTCATCGCGCAATTCGACGTCGAGCGTATACACCAGCACCACTGCCGTCTTCTTGCGCGCATCGTAGCCGCGCCGGAAAATGGTATAGCCGACCAGGTCTTGCGCAGCAATGCCGAGTTTTGCCAGGATCGCGCGTTCCAGCTCTGCCTCAGGATGGTCAAGGGGGAGGGTGATATCGGTGAGTCGAAGCATGCGGATGTCCTGTGATGCCGGCGTGGCGCCAACCATTGGCGCAACCGTAGACAGCATTTTACCGTATGCATTGCATCCGCCTGGTCAGGCGCCGGATGCACAAAAGCCGCAACGGTCTCCCGTTGCGGCCTTCATTGTCAGACGAAATGCATGTTGGAAGACGCCTTCATTTCAGTGTCTTGCCGCATTGGCCTGTACGTCGCTCGACCAGCGTGGCCAGAAAAAAGCCACGCCGGTCAAGCCATCGGTAAAAATCAGCCTGCGATTTCCTTGGTTTCACGGGCCTGGTCGCGCAGTGCCTTGACCTGGTCGTGATTGCGCAGTACGCCTGCGTTCTGGCGTTCGACGATGGCGCGAATCGATGCCGGCAGATCCTTTTCCAGCGCATTGCGATAGCTCTTCTTCGCGACATCTTCGCCACGTTCGCATTCATTGAGGATAGAGACATCATCCTTGCCCACAACGGCAGCCTTGATGTCGATCCAGCGGCGGTGCATGTCGGCACTGATGCTGGTGCTCTTTTCCGGATCGCCGCCCAGTGAGCGGACCTGTTCCTGCAGTTCCAGTGCGGCCTTGGCGCATTCTTGCGAGCGGGTGGCAAACAGGGCTTTCAGGCGGTCATCGCTGATGTCTTCTGCACAGGTGCGAAAACCGGCTTCGCCGTCTTTCGAGGTTTCGATCAGATTGTTCAGGGTTGAAATCAGTTCGCTGTTGTCCATGATAGTTCCTTTCGCTGAGGTTTGAAAACGATTCCGAAGCCATGCAGGCTCACAGAAATCGTTGGGTGGTCATCCACTGCACATGACTATGCAATCGCCGTGCCAGCCTTATCGTAATGGCAATATTTTTTTTGGTTTTTCGTCGTGTATCGCAGTGAGACGCCGTTTGCAGCCATTCGCAAGAACCAGCATTTCTCATGCTGCGCCATTCGGGGCGGCCGGAAGGTAGGAAGGCTTGGAAAGAATTACACGGTATCGGCATGATTTACAGTCATGCCGGTGGTGTTGCAATCGGGGACTTTGCTGGAAACCCTGCAACAATCATCCAGCTATGTTGGGAATGCTGAAAAATCAGGGTGTCAAAGAAGACCAGGCATCAATGCCGATGCCGATGCCGAATCTCGTTCCCCAACCCGGCAGCGGTAACCCAGTCATCAAGGCGTGGTGTTCATTACTGCTCACCAACTGCCATCAGCGCCCATGTGCAGGTTTGCAGACGATGGTATTGAGCACATCGCCATCTGGATTGACGGTTTCCAGCTTGACATCGAAACCCCACAATCGGCCAACATGTTTCAGAACTTCCTCCGCCTGGTCATTCAAAGGCCGGCGCTGGAACTGGGTATGGCGCAAGGTCAGTGAACGGTCGTCGCGCGTATTGACACTCCAGACTTGGATATTGGGTTCGCGGTTGCCAAGGTTGTACTGGCTGGCCAATTGCTGACGTACATAGCGGTAACCTTCTTCATTGTGAATTGCGGAGATGGTCAGCTTTTCATCGGCGTCATCGTCGAGCACTGAAAAGAAGTGGAATTCCCGTATCAGCTTTGGCGACAGGTACTGGGCAATGAAACTTTCATCCTTGAAGTTGCGCATGGCAAAGTCAAGCGTCTTGCGCCAGTCACTGCCGGCAATGTCCGGAAACCAGGCACGATCTTCGGCCGTGGGGTCTTCGCAAATACGGCGGATATCCCGCATCATTGCAAACCCGAGAGCATAGGGATTGATGCCGCTGTAATATTGGCTGGTCACCGGCGGTTGATACACCACATTCGTATGGCTTTGCAGGAACTCCATCATGAAGCCGTCACTGACCACTCCCTCGTCGTACATCTGGTTGAGAATGGTGTAATGCCAGAACGTTGCCCAGCCCTCATTCATGACCTGGGTCTGGCGCTGAGGATAAAAATATTGCGATATCTTGCGCGTAATGCGCACGATCTCCCGCTCCCAAGGTTCCAGCAACGGTGCCGATTTTTCAATGAAGTACAGCAGGTTTTCCTGCGGTTCAAGCGGATAGCGGTCCGGGATATTTTCGGCACCGGCGGTGGCATCGCGACGCGGCAGGGTACGCCAAAGATCATTGATCTGCGTTTGCAGGTAGGCTTCGCGTTCAGCCTGGCGGGCGTTTTCTTCCGTCAGTGAAAGACGGGCCGGGCGCTTGTAGCGGTCGACGCCATAGTTTTGCAACGCATGACAGGAATCAAGCAGCAATTCCACCGCCTCGACGCCATGACGGCGCTCACATTCGGCGATGTAATTTTTGGCAAACAGCATGTAATCGATGATCGCTTCTGCATCGGTCCAGGTGCGAAACAGGTAATTCCCTTTGAAAAACGAATTATGGCCATAAGCCGCATGGGCAATCACCAGCGTCTGCATCATCAAACTGTTTTCCTCCATCAAATACGCGATGCAGGGATTCGAGTTGATGACGATTTCATAGGCCAGGCCCATTTGCCCGCGGCGGTAGCCTTTTTCGGTCGACAGAAAATGTTTGCCAAATGACCAGTGGTTATACGAGACCGGCATGCCGACCGAGGCATAGGCGTCCATCATCTGTTCGGCGGTAATGATTTCCAGCTGGTTGGGATAGGTATCAAGGCCGAAATTGCGCGCCACGCGGGCAATTTCCTCATGCGCCTGTTCGATCAACTCGAAGGTCCATTCGGACTGCTCGGGCAGCCGTTGTACCTGCAGCTTGGAAGCGGTGGATTCGTGGAGTTTCATCATTTTGGCTGCTTCTTGAACAGTTCGCGAAAGACCGGGAAGATGTCTGCTGGTGCCTCGATTTTTTGCATCGCAAAGTGCGGATGATGATTTTTTACCGTGGTGTATTCATGCCAGAGGTTTTGCGGCTCGCCATCGGTAATTTCCACATAGGCGTAATACTGCACCGCCGGCATGATGGTATTGATCAGCATCTGGCGGCAATTGATGGAGTCCTTGTCCCAATTGTCGCCGTCGGAGGCCTGCGCTACATACACATTCCATTCACCGCTGGGATAGCGTTCATGCAAGACATTCGACAGCAAATGCAGTGCCGACGACACCACGGTGCCACCCGACTCACGCGAATTGAAGAATTCGTGCTCATCGACTTCGGCAGCTGCCGTATGGTGGCGAATGAACACGACTTCAATCTTTTCATAAGCCCGCGTCAGGAACAGATACAGCAAGATGAAAAAGCGCTTGGCGGTGTCCTTTTTTTGTTCATCCATGGAACCGGAGACATCCATGATGCAGAACATCACGGCCTTGGTCGACGGTTTTGGCACCTTGATGCGATTGCTGTAACGCAGATCAAACGGATCGATAAATGGAATTGCCGCAATCCGGGTCTTGAGCACCGAAATGTCGCGCATCAGCAGCTTGGCGGCCGGATCGTCCGCAGGCACGACCAGCAATAGTGCCTCAAGCTCGCTCTCGAGTTCGGCAAGCTTCTTGCCAGGTTTGCCACCGACGGCAATCCGGCGTCCCAATGCCCCGCGCAGTGAACGCAATACATGGATATTCGCCGGTGTGCCGGAGACGGTATAGCCGGCACGCTGGTTCTTGAAATCGGTGGTTGACGCCAGCTGCGTCTTGATCATATTGGGCAGCTCGAGGTCTTCGAAGAAATAATTCATGAATTCTTCGCGCGTGAGTTCGAAGACGAAATCGTCTTCGCTCATTTCATCGGTATTGCCGGCCTTGCCCTTGCCGGAACCGGCACCGCCCTTGGGCCGCTGTACCTTGTCGCCCTGCAGATAATCCTTGTTGCCGGGATTGACCGTTTCCCAGATGCCTCCCCGGGCATGGCCGAAATTGGGTTCATTGACATCCTTTGCCGGGATGGAGACTTTCTCACCATTGGCAATGTCGAGGATGGAGCGGCCCTTGATGGCCCGTTCCACGGCTTGCTTGATCTGGCCCTTATAGCGGCGCAAGAACCGTTCGCGGTTGACCGCAGACTTGTTCTTGCTCTGCAAACGCCGATCGATTAAGTAAGTCAATATTGTCTCCTGACCATATTGCCACCGCCGGCCAACTTCGCTCACCGTTCACCGCACCATCGTTTCGCTTCACGAAGGTTCAGCCTGGCGTTTGAATCCGCCTGCAGCAACGTCACGCCAATTCAACGTTATCAATCAATGCAAAGTGCGTAAGACCATGCACCTGGATCCTGGCAAACCGGATTGGGCATGACACCCGTACCGGACCCAGCCATTGGAAAGCCACTCCAGGGGCAAGCCCCCGAAGCCGGTCACTAGGACGACTTCCTGACCCGCAGATACCATTCGCATAACAGACGAACCTGTTTTGCAGTATATCCCTTTGTCACCATCCGTGAGACGAACTCCTGGTGCTTGTTGGCGTCGTCGGCACTGGCTTTGGCATTGAAGGAAATCACCGGCAGCAATTCCTCGGTATTCGAAAACATTTTCTTTTCGATCACGCTACGGAATTTTTCGTAACCTGTCCACGCCGGATTCTTGCCATGATTTTGCGCCCTGGTGCGCAAGACGAAATTGACGATTTCGTTACGGAAGTCCTTTGGATTGGAAATGCCGGCAGGCTTTTCAATCTTTTCCAGTTCGCTGTTGAGGGAATCACGGTTGAAACTTTCTCCGGTATCGGGATCGCGGAATTCCTGGTCCTGGATCCAGAAATCGGCGAATGTGACATAGCGGTCGAAAATGTTCTGGCCATATTCCGAATAGCTTTCCAGATAGGCGGTCTGAATTTCCTTGCCAATGAATTCAACGTAGCGCTGCGCCAGGTACTCCTTGATATACGAAAAGTATTTTTGCTCGGTTTCAGGCGGGAACTGTTCGCGGCTGACCTGCTGCTCCAGTACATACAGCAGGTGCACCGGATTGGCCGCCACTTCGGCACTGTCGAAGTTGAATACCTTGGAAAGGATCTTGAAGGCAAAGCGGGTGGACAAGCCATTCATGCCTTCATCGACGCCGGCGTAATCGCTGTACTCGGACTTC
>JBPBPY010000329.1:0-8958 GCA_050954505.1 Janthinobacterium lividum | reverse complement strand
CTGCCTGCGAAAGGGGAGAATCCGGCGCTGCGCAACTTCGGTCCATTCGCTGAAGTCGCCGCGATGTTGCCCTGATCACGCGGCGACTGCAGAGCCGCTTTCCCGGTGAAGTCGCAGCAGCGTCTCAGTGACCGGCTGCTTCCAGCGCCAGGATGTCGGCCTCGACCTGCTGGCGCACCAGGGTAATGAATTCCTGCGCCGGCACGGCCTTGCTGTAATACCAGCCCTGGTAGGCATTGCAGCGGAAGGACTCCAGCATCGCCAGCTGGTCGGGTGTCTCCACGCCTTCGGCAATCACCTTCATGCCCAGTGCATGCGACATGACGATGATGGCTTGCACGATTGCCGAATCGTTGGCATCGACCGTGATGTCATTGATGAAGGACTTGTCGATCTTGACGCTGTCGACCGGGAAGCGTTTCAGGTATGCCAGCGAAGAGTAGCCGGTGCCGAAGTCATCGATGGAGAGCGTGAAGCCGCGTGCCTTGATGCCATCCATCAGTTCGATTGCCTGGTCGCGGTTATGCATCACCATGCTCTCGGTGATTTCAAACTCCAGCGCATGGGGCAGGACATCATAGGCCGTCACCACATTGTCGATGTCGTCGAGCAGGTTGACATCGGTGAACTGCACGGCCGACAGATTGATGGCAATCCGGCCGAATTCGATACCCAGGCGGCCAAACAGGTTGATGTCGCGGCAGGCATTTTCCAGCACCATCATGCCAATGCGGCCAATCAGTCCGGCTTCTTCGGCCACGGCAATGAATTTGCCCGGCATCAGCAAGCCCTGCTGGGGATGATTCCAGCGCACCAGTGCTTCAGCGCCGACAATGCGGCCGCTGCGCACATCGACCTTGGGCTGGTAATAGGCGACGAACTCGCGCCGCTCGATGGCCCGGCGCAGCATGGCTTCGAAGGCCAGCCGCTCGACGGTATGGGTATTCATCTCGGCCGAATAGAACTGGTAATTGTTGCGGTTCATGGCCTTGGCGCGGTACATCGCAATGTCGGCGTTTTTCAGCAGCAGGGTGCCGTCCTCGCCATCATCCGGATAGGTGGCAATGCCGATTGAAGCAGACAGGCGGCACTCCTGCCCATCGATGAGGAACGGCTGGCATGCCTGCACCAGCAGGCGCTGCGCCACCTCTCCAAGATAACGCAGGTCGGTGCAGCTTTCCACCAGCACGATGAATTCATCGCCGCCCGAGCGGGCGATGGAATCCGGGTCGCGCAGGCAAGACCCGAGTTTCAAGGACATGTCGCGCAGCACGGCGTCGCCGATTTCCTGGCTGAAGGTTTCATTGATGTTCTTGAAGCGGTCCAGATCGATGAACAGCACACCCACGCGCGCGTTCTGGCGCTTGGCCTGGGCAATCGCCTTGTTCAGGTACTGGGCGTAAAGAAAACGGTTTGGCAAGCCGGTCAGTTCATCGTAATGGGCCATATGGCGGATGCGGTCCTCGGCCCAGCGCGTTTCCACCACGATGCCGGCCAGGTCGGTGGCAATGCCGGCCATGCGCGCATCGTGCGGGGCTGGCAAACCGGTCTGTCCATACAGGATAACAAGCGCGCCAAGAATCTTGCCACGCTTGCTGATGATGGGCCAGCAGCCGCAAGCCGCATATCCCTGCGCCAGGAATGCATCGCGCACGCGGCCCATCACCGGCTCACTGGCGATATCGGCGACCATCAAGGGTGCATGGCTGAGCACCACATCGGCTGGCGCACCCATGCCGCTTTCGATCGGCAGCTGTACCAGCCGCTGCAGCAGCGCCGGCGGCACGCTCGGTCCGGCGCGGCGGTTGAAGGCAGTGCCTTCATCATTGGCCAGCAGGATCACGCAACCGGTACCGCTGATATGTTGTTCGATGAACAGGATGGTTTCATCGAGCACGGTTTGCACCTCTTCGCCGGATGCAATGATGTGCAGGATGCGGTTTTGCCCGCGCTGGAGTTCTTCCGACTGTGTCAGTTCCAGCGTGCGCTCGTCGACCAGCCTGGCAATGCGTTCCGAGCGCGACTTGATCGCCCTCAGGTAGACAGCGGCAAAGCCGCTGGAAAGCAAGCCGACGATGAGGACGATCAGGGAACCCGGGTGTGCATCGAGAAACGGCTGCGGCGGCGACCAGAACAGCATGTGGGCAACATGGCCGCTGAGGGTGAAGGACTGGCGCAATACCTTTGGCTGATCATGGAACAGCCAATCGCGCGCACCGAGCCAGCCGGAACGTGATTGCGGCAAGTCGCCGCTGCCGAACGCCAGGAAGCGGCGCTCCGGCACGGGACCCAGGTAGACCGACAAATTGAGCATGCTGACGTTGACGCGTCCCGACGAAGCAAGGATTTTTTCCACCAGGTCGCCGGCGCGAAACACTGCCGAGGTATACCCGATGATGTTCAGCCGCCGCTGCGGGACGGTTTTTGGCTGGCTGCCAAAACGGTACACCGGCACCACCATCACGAAACTGCGCTCGGAACTGCGCTCCAGCGGTATGTTCACCAGCTGGGTCATGGTCATCATGCCGGAGTCGGTGGCGTCGCTGATGGGCGCGGCATTGAGCCAGGAAATCGAATTGGCGTCCATGCCGAGGATGGCGGCATTGCCTTCCATCGGCACCAGATAGTCGACCACACGATAGCTGTTGCGCTGGCCGGCCGGCACCAGCTTGCCGTCGCGGCTCTCGGTGATCGAAAAGCCCGGGAATTGCTGGCGGCGCCGGGCTTCGAACCCGGGGCGCTCGCCACGCGTGACCAGGCGCTGGAACGACATGCGCTGGATGTAGGGATAACGCTGCACGATGGGGCTGGCAAAGCTGCTGAATTGCTCACGGCTGACCTGGTCGACACTGTTGAACAGTTGATTGAGCATGGTCAGCTGCTGGGCGGCTTCATCAAGGCCGGACTGCACCGCCACGATGATCGAGCCGGCGCGGCGGCGAAAATCGCTGTCCTGGCGGGTTTCCTCGTGCCAGCGGATCCAGATGAACAAAATCAAGGTTGCAGTCAGCCCGACTGCCAGCGTATACAGCGCAGCAGACCAGCCAGGCGATACCACGCGTTGCGGATTCAACAGAAACTCTCCCATGCCATTCACCAGAAAGCCGGAATGTGCCTTCTGCATCAGGTTTAATAACGGCGCAGAATGGGCCCGATGTAGGGTGAGCCGATAACTATTTCCGTTTATATCGTATCTATCATTTGAATTGCGCTGAAGTGTTGGCGAAGTTGTCACGAACTGCTGGTTTCATGACGACAAGTCGATCGTCAACCCTTCTTTTTGTCGTAAATGTATTCGTGCCAGCAACTATCGCCTACCATGTCTGCATGCGCGCTTGTTTGGAGGTCAGGCACCGCTTGCACAGGCATCGTTATTGCTTCGATTTTTCATCGTTTACAGATGACTGGTAGCGGTAACAAACCTGGCGATGCGTGCCGCCGAATCCCGGCGCTTTGTCGACCAATCAACAGGAGCCTGCTCATGCACTACACCTTGCACGCAAGCCAGCACGCCAGTGCCGGCACCGTTGTCCTCAGTCCGGGCCTGGGCGGCGCAGCCGCATTCTGGGCACCGCAACTGGCGGCATTGAGCGCGCATTTCCAGGTGCTGACCTATGACCACCTGGGCACCAATGGCAGCCCGGCTGCACTGCCGGACGATTACCGCATCGAAGACATGGCTGCCGAAGTCCTGCTGCTGCTCGACAGCCTGGGCCTGGAGCGCATTGCGTTCATGGGACATGCCCTGGGGGGGCTGGTGGGTTTGCAGATGGCGCTGGAGCGTCCGGCACTGATTGACCGGCTGGTGGTGGTCAATGGCTGGTGCGAACCCGACAGCCACAGTGCACGCTGTTTTGCAGTGCGGCGCGACCTGCTGCGCAATAGTGGTGCGAGCGCCTATGTGCGGGCGCAGCCGATTTTCCTGTATCCGGCGCCGTGGCTGTCGGCCAATGCGGAGCGCCTGGCGCGCGAGGAAGAACATGCGATTGCCACCTTCGCCGGCACGCCCAATACGCTGGCGCGCATTGGCGCCCTGCTGGCATTCGATATCCATGACCGGCTGGCCGAGGTCAGCGCACAAACGCTGGTGATGGCCACCCGTGACGATATCCTGGTGCCCTATACCCGATCGGAACAATTGATTGCCGGCTTGCCGCACGCCGAACTGGTGTTGTTCGATTTTGGCGGCCACGGCTTCTCGGTAACCGAAGCGGCGGCCTTCAACGATACGGCGCTGGAATTCCTGCAGCGCACGCCCCGGACTGCGGCCGGCGACTTCGGGCAAGGCCAGGCGCCGGTGTGACGCGATCTGGCCTGCAGCGCAGTGAGCTAGCCGAACTTGCGCGCGGCATCGAGCGCAAGTCCGGCACCAATGCTGCCAAACAGGTCGCCCTCGACCCGGCGCGAGTGCGGCAGCAAGGCCGCAATGCGCTCGCGCAGCAATGGCACGCCGCTTGAGCCGCCGGTGAAGAACACGGTATCAACCTCATCGGGCGTGACATCGGCGTCGGCCATGAGCTTTTGCACGGTCGACTCGACCGAGGCCACCAGCTTGCCGATGGCTTCGTCGAAATCGGCGCGCGCAATGGCCACTGTCGGGCTGCCCAGCAGGCGCTCGAATTCGATTTCCACGCGGGCCGACTCCGACAGCGCGATCTTGCTTTCTTCGACTTTCATGGCCAGCCAGTGGCCGCTGCGCTTCTTGATCAAGTCCTGCAGCACGTCGAGTTTCGGTTTGTCGAGCGCATCGCGGTAGACATCCTTGAGGTCCAGCGCCACGCGGCGGCTGTAGACATCATTGATGGTGTGCCAGGTGGCCAGGTCATAGTAGTAGCTCGATGGCACCTCGACGCCATTGCCAAGCTTGCTGCCCAATCCCAGCAGGGGCATGACCTGCGCCAGGCTCAGATATTTGTCGAAGTCGGTACCGCCGATATGCACCCCGCCCGAGGCCAGAATATCGTCGCGCCGGTCGACATGGCGCGCCCGTTCGGGCGAGAGCTGCAGCAGCGAAAAATCGGAAGTGCCGCCGCCAATGTCGACCACCAGCACCAGCTCTTCGCCGCTGATGCGCGATTCATAATCGAAGGCCGCGGCAATCGGTTCGAACTGGAAGGCAATGTCGGTAAAACCCACCGAACGCGCCACTTCGGCCAGCGTGTTTTCCGCCAGCTTGTCGGCGCGTGGATTGTCATCGACAAAAAACACCGGCCGGCCAAACACGGCGCTGGAAAACGTGCGCCCTGCCTGCGCTTCGGCGCGCCGCTTGAGTTCACCGATGAACTCTCCGAGCACGGCGCGAAACGACATCGAGCGGCCCAGCACTTCGGTCTCGTCATCCATCAGGCGCGAACCCAGCAGGCTTTTCAGCGAGCGCAGCAGACGGCCTTCGTAACCCGACAAATATTCCGCCAGCGCCGCGCGCCCATAGGCCACCGAGTCTTCCTCGGCATTGAAAAACAGCACCGATGGCAAGGTCGGCTTGCCGGCTTCCAGTTCGATCAGGGCATGCTGGCCGGGACGGCTCCAGCCGATGGTGGAATTGGAAGTGCCGAAATCGACGCCGCAGGCAAGTGGAATCATGTGCTGGAACTCTGTTCAACGATCAACAAACCGACCAGCTTAGTGGAATTCCAGCAAGATATCCAGTTGAGTTACAAGGAATTGGCAGGAACCGTTGTGCTTGATGCACGCAAATTGTTTGGCTTTGATAACAGCCATGAACCTTTGCCAGGCCGACGTTACTCAGAAAGTCGGAAACGCCATCAGGCGACCAACTCACTTCACTTTCAGCCATGAACCCGACTTCTTCTTCTTCCTTGTCCTCATCTTCGACCTCGGCTTCTTCCACTGCCTCGCACGGTTCCACGTCGATCTCGTACCATGAAAAGGGTGCCGAACTTGTCAATGGCACAGCAAGCACGCGCCGCCGCAGCGCAAGTTCTGCCAGAACCAGCAGCACGTCGAGCAGCGAAACATCGGTGCCAAACAATTCCATGGCCCAGGGATCACCCCCGGTGCCGGCCGAGTCATCTGCGCACAGCGAGTCCGGGCCGGCCGTCACCAGCCGCAGACAACCTGCCGAAAACCCGACACCGCTGACGCTTCCCACGCATCAGCGCCATGCCATTGCATTGGGCATGGCCATCAACGATGGTGGCTTGGCCAATCATCTCAAGGCTTCCCAGTTGATTCAGCTCAGCCGCGTCTGCCGGGTGGCGCTCAATGCACTCGATACAGAATTGCATGGCGATCGCACGCACGCACGTCGCAAAGCCATACGCAAAAAACTCCACCAGATGGGCAAGGCCGAGTGCAGCAGCAGAAAGGACGAATATGAAACCAGCAACGAAGTGATCAGCGAGACGCTTTCCAGCCTGAGCAGCAACAAGACCAAGCGCAAGCAGCAATTGATTGCGCTGTCGAATGCACTCTCCGGTTTTACCCATTTGCAAATGCCCAGCTTCTCGCCTGGAAAACGGCCTTACTGGACCCCACAAGCAGAATTGATGGCCTGCGTGAGTGGCGCCGGAAACTGGGAGAGCCTGTCCCTGACATTCAGCAAATTGCGTGCTGGGCAGTTGGGAAAAAAGGGAAGCCAGGTATTCAATGCAGTGAAGGTACCAAGTTCTGGAATGAAGCGCATCGAGTTGAGCATCAAATTCAGCTCCTTGGATGGAATCGATGGCGCCGCACTGGCAGAGTTCTGTGCCGGTAACCGCAACTTGCGTACGCTTTGCCTGGAACAGCTCACGATCGACGAGCATGCCAGCACCGCCCTTCTCAGCGTGATGGGACTAAGCAATATCGAGCAGATTCAAATTCAGGGAACGAACCTGGGCGCGGTGGATCAAGGCCTTTCGCTGATCCTGGCCAATCATGATCTGGAAGTGCTGACCTTGAATGATGTCAGAATTGGCCAGGAATCATTCGACACCCTGAACCATGTATTGCGCGTACATCCGAGATTGACCTCGCTCACCTTGCACAACGTCAGCAAGGAAAAACACTGGATGGGTGCAGTCTTTTCTGCGCTGTCCGGCAATGAAAAAATCACGACGCTGGATTTGTCTGAAAGTGCCATGCAGGATGGGTGTTCACTGCAGCTGTTCTCTGGCCTCTATGCTAACAATACCTTGCAGGTTCTCAACCTGACGTCGACCGGGCTGGATGATGACGGCGCGAAAGCGCTGGGCGACGTACTGGAATTCAATAAATGTCTGCGTACACTGCATCTCGATCAGTCTTGCATCACCAGCACGGGCATGCAACGCTTGCTGGACGGGCTGACAAAAAATGACTCCCTGCAAGTCTTGACCACTGCCCGCAAGGAATTTTGCCACGAAATCTTGTCGCGCAAAGCCGTCGAAAAGCTCATTGAAGTATTGAGATTCAACAGGTCCTTGACCATTCTCGACATCTCGGGTTTTGATCTCGATGACGAAAGCAAGGAAGTTCTTGCGCTGGTCCTGGAGGACAGGGACAAATTCCTGACATTCGTCTGCAATAATTCAACCTATTATTGGAACCGTTTGAAGGATGAATATATCTGTTACGGCTCAAGCAATCGACCGCGCAGTGCAGCACGTCTGGAAAGAGTTGGCAAGGTCAACAATCTTGTCACAATCAAACTCCGGGATTAGCAGCGTCCTCGGTCATGCAGGCAAACCAGCCACCATTGCAGTCAGGACAAGGGACGGTGCGCAATCGTCCAGCGCTTGACGATGCCCCTTGCCGCGCCAGTGACGGCGCAGCGCTGGCAGAAATGTCTGCCAGCGCTGCATCAGCTGCCGCCATGGAAAAGACGCTGCACATGCCGCGTTTATTTGCGCGCGATCCGCACCCGGCGCCGTTGTTGCCCTCGTTGCCCCTGCCGCCTTCGCTGCCCTTGTTACCCTTGCCGCCATTGCAATTGCGGTTGCAGCAGTTGCACAAGCAAGCCGTGCAACAGGAAGCCAGCAAGCTTGCCATCGTCACGCACACTGGCGGCGCCTGCGGGAGCGGCCTGAGCCGCCGTGATACAAAGCGGCGGCGGCAACTCAAAAAGCTGTCAGCAGCAGTGTCCGGTTTCGAACACCTCGAATTTCCAGCCATCGCGCCACGCACGGCGCCCTATTGGTCAAAACAAGCCATGCTGGTTTCCAGCGTCACGCAAAGCTGCAACTGGAAAACACTGAAACTGCAGCTCGACAACCTGCCCTCAGGCCGGCTGGCGCTCAAGGCGCGCCATGTGCTCAAGGCGATCAGGCATGGACACGGCGCTGCAGGCCAGATTGCCCTGGCGTTCAAGGGCTGCGCCTTCAATGGCGCCGACGCCCATGCCTATGCCCGTTTCGCCAACCGCATCGCCAACCGCAGGCACAGAGTGTCGACGCTGGTCTTGAATGCGGTACACCTCGATGCGCCAGCAGCAAAAACCATGATCGAATCCTTCTCCATTGGCAGCAGCGAAACGCTGAGCCTGTGCGATGTCGTGTTCGAAGACACACCCAACCTTTTGCACAGTCTGCTTCGCAATACCCAGCTGCAGATGCTGACGCTGGAGCGCTGTTCGATGGACCGGCATGATGCCAGTGACCTGGCAACGCTGCTGTTCAACCATCCGGCCCTGAATGGTCTGGTATTGCGTCAGATGTATGCGGAAACTGGCTGGCTGGCACCGGTCTGCAAGGCCATGGCCAGCAATACCCGCATCAGCCTGCTCGACCTGGCCGGCAACCGCTTCGATGGCGCTGCCCTCGATGACCTGTGCCTGGCGCTGGCAGGCAACGCGGCATTGATCGAGCTGGACCTGGCAGATGGCCAGATCGACAACCCGGGCACGTTTGCCATCACGCTGGGCGCGGCGCTGGCAATCAACCAGACGCTGGCAATCCTGAACCTGAGCGGCATCCTGTTCGATAACGATGCCTTGACGGCGCTGTTTCAAGGCCTGGCCAACAACCGCAGCATCGAGAC
>JBPBPY010000300.1:0-8964 GCA_050954505.1 Janthinobacterium lividum | reverse complement strand
TTCCAACGCAGACCTCGAAGACGCCGTTTGAATCAAGCATCGACGCCATGGTCAGCTCAGGCCTGGAAGCAATGCCAACACAGACCTCGAAGACGCCGTTTGAATCAAGCATCGACGCCATGGTCAGCTCGGGCCTTGCTGCAGCGCCAACGCAGACCTCGAAGACGCCGTTTGAATCGAGCATCGACGCCATGGTCAGTTCAGGCACTGCAGCAATGCCGACCACCACAGCACTCAGCCCTTACGAATCGGGCATCCAATCGATGGTCGATTCCGCTCTTGGGGAAACGTCAGGCGCCAGCACCATGTACCCGCTTCATTCCCCGACAAGCACGCACAGTGGGCAGGGCGCCGCCAGCACGACGCCGTGGATCTCGCAAACAGTGCCGACATCGGCATCCACTTCGGCGTCGCTGGTTTCAAGCGCCACGCCCTCGGTCAGTGCCCCAAGCACCAGCCACGCCAACAAGGGTTTGTTGCCCAACCATGGCACCATGGCACTCGCCGCATTGGCTTTCTATTATGCGCAAAAGAAGCTGACTGGTCATTGATGCGTCAGGCGCCGTGCCGATGCAGTGCCGACGGCGGGTGCCGCATCGCCGTGAACGGCCCGGCTGCTGCGGCCATGTGAACCCTGCGCTGCAACGCAGGGCCATTCCTGGCTTACTTGATCACTTTGTAGCACGGCACATACTTCGAGCCGGGCAATTTCATCCGGTGCTGCACCACGAAGGCCGTCAGCAAGGCATCCATCGGTTCCATGATCTCGGCATCGCCATGGATTTCGAAGTGGCCGAATTCCTCGATGGCGCGAATGCCTTGATCCTTGACGTTGCCGGCGACCACGCCGGAGAAGGCCCGCCGCAGATCGGCGGCCAGCAAGTGCGCCGGCTGGTTGCGGTGCAGGCGCAGGTTGCGCATGTTTTCATGGGTCGGCATGAATGGCTTCTGGAACTCGTGGTCGATCTTCAAAGCCCAGTTGAAATAATAGGCATCGGCACGCTCCTTGCGGAATTCGCGCACCCGCTTGATGCCGGCCTGCATTTCGCGTGCCACGGCCGCTGGATCGTCGACGATGATCTTGTAGCGCTGCTGGGCCGCCACACCAAGCGTCAAGCCAATGAAGGCATCGATCTGCTTGAAGTAATCGGCCGACCCCGCCGGGCCGGTAAACACCAGCGGGAAGGGGACGCCGGCATTGTCGGGGTGTAGCAAAATGCCGAGGATGTAGAGGATTTCTTCCGCCGTGCCGGCACCGCCTGGAAACACCACTATGCCGTGGCCGGTACGCACGAACGCTTCCAGGCGTTTTTCGATATCGGGCAGGATCACCAGGTCGTTGACGATCGGGTTGGGCGACTCTGCAGCAATGATGCCGGGCTCGGAAATGCCCAGATACCGTCCATTGCCGATGCGCTGCTTGGCGTGGCCGATGGTGGCGCCCTTCATTGGCCCCTTCATGGCGCCGGGCCCGCAGCCGGTGCAGATATCCATCGCGCGCAGGCCGATTTCATAACCGACTTCCTTGGTGTAGTCGTATTCGGTCAGTGAAATCGAGTGGCCACCCCAGCACACCACCAGGTTCGGATTGGTCATGGGCCGCAGGATGCCGGCATTGCGCAGGATGTGGAACACTGCATCGGTGATGCCATGCGACGATTGCAGGTCGAAATTGACGTTGCCATTGATTTCATCGCTGATGAACAAGACATCGCGCAGCACCGCAAACAAATGTTCATGAATGCCCTTGATCATCTTGTCGTCGACAAAGGCGCTGGCCGGCGCGCCCTTGATGTCGAGCTTGATACCGCGTTCGCGTTCGATGATGCTGATGTCGTAGGAGGCATACCGTTCCAGCAGCAGCTTGCCGTCGTCGAGATTGTTGCCACAGTTGAGCACAGCCAGCGAGCAATTGCGAAATACCTGGTGCAGGCC
This sequence comes from Janthinobacterium lividum, assembly GCA_050954505.1. Classification (GTDB taxonomy): domain Bacteria; phylum Pseudomonadota; class Gammaproteobacteria; order Burkholderiales; family Burkholderiaceae_D; genus JAQGMO01. The sequence goes on along the minus strand of JBPBPY010000300.1, from coordinate 7,029 downwards.
GCCGATGCTGTTGTCGAGCAGTTTGTGCACTTCTGCCTTGGAGAGGACGTCAAGGCGGCCTTCGGGAGAGATCTGGGTATCGATGACGTTGTATTCCATAGGGTGGGCAATTTCCATTCATGTCAGTCAAGGGAACGCATGCGCGGTCAGAAGGATAGTATCAAATCCTCCCCGCGATTGCTTCCTGGAATGATCGAAACCCGGGCGCTGTGTTGGCTTACCAACAATCGCTGGGCAAGGCCGTGCCGCCGGGTCCCGGCAGATTCGACTGGGCGCCCAGATAATTCACCACATAGGCATAGCAGGGATCGCTGGCTTGTGTGCCGGTGGGCGTGGCCGTGATGGTGTAGTCGCTGGTGCTGGCCTGGGTGACCGTGACGCTGTAGTAGCTGCTGCTGCCGGAACTGATGGCTGCCGGGAACGCGCTGCCATAGCCAAGCGCGGTAGCGGAGATGGTGTAGGCATTATTGGTGGCAAAGTATTTTTCTTCGCGGGCGGCGAGGTCGAGCACGGCAGACTTGGCGTCGACGCGGCGGCTTTTCTTCACATACTGCTGATAGTTCGGCAGGGCCACGGCGGCCAGGATGCCGACAATGGCGACGGTGACCATCAGCTCGATCAAGGTAAAGCCGGCGTATTTTCCAGCTGCGCCGACACGGGGTCTGGCGCGGCGCAAATGTGTGATGGTCATGATGATCCTGTGTGGTCTGGAGGACAAAAGGGCAGGGCAGCATCGACTGCCCAGTCAGGTGCGGCAGTGCACATCAACGCAGCTTCGACCACGTCAGCCGCTTGCCAACGGTGTTGGTCGGGTCGAGCTGGGTCACCACGCCGACACCGGATACGGTCTGCTGCACCATGTACGGCTTGCCATTCGACGTGACAATCGCAGGCGAGCCGGTGGCACTGAGGCCAATGCCTGAGACGACACCCGGCGCTGGCGCCGCGATGCCGGCATTGATCGAAGCGCTATTGAACAAGGAGACGGTCTGGGCGCCGCCGGTTGCCAGCGAAATGGCCATGGTATAGCCCGACGCCGGCTGGGCACTGCAACTGAGCGCCTGCGTTACCGTTGGGATGGTGGTATTGATGAGCATGTTGCCATAGGCGGCGACGGGATTGTAGAGAATCTGTTCGAGTGCGCCAGGCAGTACCAGCTGATAGCCGTATTTGTTGTTGTTGGCCGGGCAGCTGCTCGATCCTTTCCAGCATACCGGGTTGGAGGACACCGTGCGATAGCCGGAAATCGTGCCGCTGCCGCCGCTGTAGGTGGTGGCAGTCTGCTGCTGCAGGTTCGAGGCATTGTAGGCCTGCGGTGCTGCCAGCACGGCATACTGGGTGCTGCTCTTGGCATTCCAGTCGCTCATGTCCCAGTCCCAGATGCCATACAGGGAATGGGTGCCGGCATCGTAGGTGGCGGCACTGGTGAGCGTCTGCGGGGTTTGCCGCCCGGTGCCGAAGCTCAAGATGACGCGCGGCGCGCCGCTGCCGGTCAGCACGGCATTGACCAGCAGGCGCGTGGTCACCGGTTGCGCGCCATCGGTGGTGAACAACGGCGCGCTGCCGGCAGCCCATTTGGCCGGGTCGCTGCTGGTCAGGTCGAAACGCCAGATATTGCCCAGCGTATCGCCGGCATAGATGTAGTCGGTGACATGGTCATTGTCGAGGTCGCCCGAAGCCACCTGGTCGATGGCGTTCTTGCTGCTCAGGCTCTTCACGCCAGTGTCGAGAAAACGCAGGGTCTGTGCGCCGGTTTTGCGGTTCACCGTCATGATGAAGATCCCTGCCGTGCCGGTGGCGCTGTTGCGGCCATTGCCGAAAATGACCGCCCAATTCCCGTCATGCAGCAGGCGGATGATGGGCGTGCCGAACTGGTTGCCAAAGCTGTTCCGGCACAGCGCAGCATTGACGCAGGCCAGGTTGTTCGAGGTCCACTCGTTGATCACCAGGCTGGCGGCATTGGCTTCGGCAAACTGGGCCGGGTCGGTGATGTCGAGGGCAAACAGGGCGCCGGTGCCGGTGCTGGTATTGTTGTTGATGGTGCCGCCGGCATTGCCTCCCGGTCCCAGGCCGCTGACCAGCCAGGTATGCCAGGCGCCCTTGTAGTACAGGTCGCCGGTGGCTGGCGTGGCATCGACAAAACTGTTGTGGGCGTACAGCGACGAGGAATAATCCAGCGCCGGCTGCAGCGAATGGATCGTGCTGGCGACCGCGCCAGGCAGGTAGGCCAGGATTTCCTTACCATCATTGGGCGTGGTGGCGGTGGAATAGGTGGCGCTGGCATCGTAGCCGCCGGCACGAAATCCATGCAACATGCCATCGTTGGCACCGAGGTAGACCACATTGGCGCGTTGCTGGCTGGCGCTGGTGAAGCTGCTGTAGGAGGCGCCGAATTCGGCAATGGTTTCGGCACGCAGCAAGTCGCGCCCCGCCGTGTTGTAGGGCAGGGTGGGATAACCGACCCAGGTCGGGCTGGAGTTGATGATGTCGCCCAGGACGCTGTCGCGGCGCCGGTAGCTGCCTGAGCCGGACGAGGTAATTTCCAGGCTGCGCTCGCCGCGCAGGTAGGCCAGGCGCGCAGCACCATCGGCCGGGTCGCCGAGAGCCAGTTTCTGCAATGCCGACAGGCGGTTGTATTGGAAAGCAATGCCCTGGCTGCCGTCCCAGCTCAGGATGGTGCGGCTGGCGGGGGTCTGTGCGCCCTGGCTGCTGCCGGTGGCGCTGCAGGCGCCGCCGCTGAGCACGCAGCTGGCGTCCCAGTTGGCACTGCTGCTGATGGCGACGTTGCCACTGGCATCGGTAAGCAGGTTCGAGGCGGCGAGCTGGCCCCAGTCATTCAAGGGATGATAGTAGGCCAGGTAGACCTGGGAGCCAGCCTGCACCCGCCCGGCCTGCTGCGCGTTGGTGCCGGCCGAGTTGGCGGCGGCATTGATCTGCGCAGCCTTGAAACAGAGGATTTCATGGACATTGCTGCCGCCGCCCGTGCCCGAGGTGAAACCGAACAGAAAACTCGCTGGCAAGGGACCGTTGCCGGCGGTGATCGATTTCGCCGAGATGACCGGCGTGCTGGCGCCGCCATTGATGTTGTAGGACAGGCTCAGCAGATTGTCCTGGGTGATCGACAGCGAGTAGGTAAACACATTGGCGTTGCTGCGCAGAGGCTTGGCGATGCCTTGCTGATTGTAGATCGGCGTGGACAGCTTCAGCGGCCCGGCGACGATGTTGTAGTCGTTGACGTTTTCCGAGGTCGAGCCGCTGGGCAGCAGCAGTTGGCCATTGTGGTCGATCGCCGGCAGGCTGCCCCAGTATTGCAGCTTGCCGGTGCGGCAGGTGTTTTGCACGGCAGTCAGACGGTTGCCGCTTGACAGGTTGGCGGGATAATAGGCGGGATAGGCTGCGTTCAGCGCCGCGTAGGTAATGCTGCCCGCGCCACGCACGACGATGGCATTCGGCGTTGACCCTGGCCCGTCGGATGTGGCGTCGCCGGGATTGGAAAAATTGCCGAATTCATCAATTGCGACACCGACGTAACCGCCATTGACGCCATCGGCAGGATTCTTTCCTTGCGAACAGCTGTAGCCCAGGCTGCCGCCAAAGGCGCCGATCGATGGTGTCTTCGATCCATCCATCAGGAAAAACGCCAGTCCGTCGGCGCCGGAAGCCTGGCCGGCCGAATTGCGATAGCCATTGCCGCCATAGGTTACGGTGGCAAACGTCACCTGCACGCCCTGGCCGGTGGGAAATGGCGTGGTGGAGACTACCGAGCCTGTGTTGTTGGTGCCATTGCCGCCGTTGATGGTGGTGTCGCCATTGGTCAGGCAAGACACCGGTGACGCCGCCGACCTGGGTCTTGCTGGCGTAGTACGGCAGGCTGGCGCAGGCTGGAATGGTGCTGGGCCGGCCATCGCCGGCAGTCAGGCAGGCACCGGTACGGGCTATCCAGCCGTAGCTCGATGCCGCGCCGGTGAGGGTGTCGGTCACCACCAGCTGGGCATGCAGGGCCGGTGCAGTGGCGGCACCGATCGTTGCAGCGAGCAGCCGGCATACGGTAATGGGACGAAACTGGGTCATGGTCGGCACTTTCATGGCGTATCGAGCGCGGTGGAACTGGCTGCCTTGGCAAACACGCTTTGAATCACGGCAGTGCTGTTGCTGCTGCCGCCATATCCCGAAGCGGTGACGGAATACAGGGTTTGCTGGCCATTCGGCGACAAGCCGATGTAGGCGACATACAGGCCAGGCACCTTGGCGTAGTTGATGTCCTTGTTGCCGCTGCCGTCGGTCGCCGTGCCGCCGCCGGCCGCCACCACCATCGGTGGCGGCTTGTAGCTGGAGACCGCCGTCCAGGTTGCCGGGTCGCTGGCGTTGGCAAGCGGATTCGAGCAAGCACGCATGTCGCTGGCGCTGTTGATGGTGACCGGCGTGCTGCAGACGATGCCGAAACCGACGATGCCTTGCATGAGCCACCATTCACCGTACTGCAGGGCATTTTCCGCCGCCTGGAACGCGCGCTGCTTTTCCCGCGTATTGCCGGCGATCTTTTGTTGCAGGCCAAAGCCGCGGAACATCGACAATGCCAGCACCGTCATCAAGACCAGCATCATCAATGCGCTGGCCAGGGCAATGCCGTGCTGGCTGGCCGGCGGGTGGCGCGTGCGGGCACGGGAACAGGTGACCCTCGTGGCGGCGGCCCTCATGGCTGGTTCATCAGGTAAAAGGTATGGCGCAGGGTCTTGGGAAGATTGACCTGCGTGGTGGTGGTGGAATTGACGGAGTCGTGAAATGTCAGCACCAGTTGCACCGAGTAGACCTTCGACCAGGCGCCGGAGGCACTGACAGCGGCGGCATCCAGATAGGTGTCGGCACTGCCGCTGCCAGCGGTATCGACGCCGTACAGCACACGCATGGCGGCCACGTTGTCGGTCAGTACCGCAGCGGTACCGGTGGCTGCACCGTTCTGGCCTACTGCACAGGTCAGCTGCGATGCGGCATTGATGGCAAAGCTGTTGGTCCAGACCACCGGTGCACCCGAAGTATTGGTGTCGCCCAGGCAGGACATGATGCCGTCGCCGCTGGCAGTCTGGTAACGCAGATTCAGCGTGTCTGATCCTGACCCCGACCCGGAGGCCGTGGTGCCGCTGATGAATTGTCCGGCAGCAAAGCCGCTGCCATCGGCAGTGGCACCGCTCGAGGCCGGCAATGCGGTCAGCAAGGTGTTGTTGACCGGGTCACTGAAAAAGCCGGCATTGTGGATGGTGGTGCCCAGCACGGTCAGCAGGAAGCGCTGGTCGTCCTGCAGGCTCGTCAACTGGTTCTGGTTGCCGAAACTGCGCTGCATGCCGATCACCAGTCCGATCAACCCGGCCATCAGGAACAGCGTGATGGCAATGGTAATCATCAGCTCGATCAACGAGAAGCCGTTGGCCGCCAGCGGCGGCGGCCGCTTGATCGGCCGCGACCGGTCTGACCGGCTGGATGGACGGGTGCGATGGCTCATGATTCGCGGTTCATGGTTTGACATACACGCTGAATGATTCCGTCGTGACTTGCGTTGCGCTGCCGGTGGCGCTGTTCCTGTTGATGGCGACGCTTTTTTCCGACCAGGTGACATAGATGATGCAGTTGATCGGCGTGCTGGCATCGGTACTGCAATTGACTTTCGCGGCGTAGCTCGGGAACTGTTCGTTCATGTCGGCGGCCCAGGTGTGCAGATCGAAAGCGGCCAGTCTGGCGGGCGTGCAGCGGCTTTGGCAATTGGCTACCGCCACATCGAGCACATGGGTGGCGTCAGTCACGCTAGTGCCGGCAACGGTGAAGCTGGCCGGGGCCTGGCCACTGGCCCAGAATGCCTGGTTCGCATGCATCAGGTCCGCCAGGCTTTCGGTTTGCAGAGCGATCAGGCCGCGCGAACCGGCGTTCTTGGTGGCTGACAGCGACAGTGCCTGCATCTTTGCCAGGCCGAGCAGGCCGGCGGCAATCACGACCAGGGCGATCAAGACCTCCACCAGGGAAAAACCGGTGGGGCGCGCCATGATCAGGCACAGGCGCCGGTGCCGGCGCGTTGGGTCACCAGGTGGCCGGTCTTGGTGACGGCCACGCAGCGTGTGGCAGACGAATTGGCTGGTGTACTGTGGATGGTGAAGGTGACGTCGCCGCTGCCCGGCAGCGCAATGACAAAACCGTCGCGGCTGAAGCTGAGCGCCGAGACACTGTTGTCTGCCACCATGGTATCGGTGCCGGCCAGCGCCTTTTGCCATTGCAGCAGGGCGCCGACGGTTTTGTCGGCATTCGCATCGGCAAAGATGATCCAGCCATTCTGCCAGGCGGTGCTGCCATTGCAGGTGGCGCCATTCGAGGATACACAGAGGGTGACGGGAATGCCTTGCTTGATTGCTTCAGCGCGAGCGTACTCCAGGGCGGCGCGAAATGAACTGGCCAGGGCCTGGGCCGGGTAGGTTTGTGCCAGCGCGCGAAAGGAAGGCATGGATACCGCCGACAGAATGGCAACGATGACGATGACAACCATCATCTCGACCAGCGTGAATCCGTGCTTGAATCCGTGCCTGAATCCGTGCCTGGAACCGTGCATCAGGCTGGTTGGTCCGGGGCGACAGCAGAGTGGCAGGCGTGCTGAAGCAGGCACTGGCGCACGGGTTCGGTAGCGATGAAAAACGTTTTGACTATGCATAATAAATTTCCTGCGGGAATTATTGTCGCACCTGATTAATATAAATAACGTCAGGCACCACGAAAAATTGAGCTACTACCGGTTTTTTTTGTAACGAACTAGCGATTCTGACTACTGAGCGCTGGTAGATAAATGGATGCACAGAGGGCAAGCGCGGGTGCAATTGACGATTTTTGTGGTTCACGCGGCTGTCCGGGTTCGCATTCCGGCACACTGGCATTTCCCCGACCAGGTTCAGGCAACGCCACCCTGCAGCGCAATAGACAGCGATATCAGGCAAAATCATGGCTTTCGCCGGCTTACTTCACCAAGGGGGTTTTTTGTACGATAAAGCGATCGTG
>JBPBPY010000292.1:0-8965 GCA_050954505.1 Janthinobacterium lividum | reverse complement strand
ATGGTCAAGCCGGCCAACCGGCTGCACATCACGCCAGGTAAATTGCTCCGGCAGGATGCTCAGCACGCCCGGATGGTGACTCGGTTTGCGCGAGCACTCGATATCGGCCGGTTTGTTCAGGGCCACATACAGCTTGTCGCGGTATTCCCATTCATCGTCGAACAGGGAAAACGTCAAGCCTTCGGTCTCAAAGGCGCGCTTGAAGTCGGTCACGACTTCACCGCCAATGGCCACCTCGCCATCGGAAATCAATTCGCGGCAGTATTTGCGCGTGCCAAATCCCTGCGATTGCAGAATGCGGTCTAAAGTCAGTTTGCTCATATGGCGGCACTTTACCAGATGCCGCCATGGGCGTGCGGCGCGGTATTGTCGTTCAGTCCCGAACAGCCCTGCAGTCCTGCACGCCTTCACGACACCGAGAGGTCGAAGTCCCAGCCGCAGAAGCGGCAGGCCTGCAGGGCACGAAGACCAGGCCAGGGGCGGTTCCGGCGCCGGCGCCCATGCGGCCATATAGTTGACCCGGGCTGAGCAGTGCTGACCAGGGCTGACCAGGGCAGGCAAGCTGTCCTGGCTTTCATTGTCTTGTGCTTCAAGCTGCGCGGGCGGCCGCGGCACCCCGACATTTCATGCCGTCGACAACGACCATTGCGTCGCCGCCGAGGCAGCCTGTACGATGGCGTCCATGTCGCTGCCGGCCACCCGGGTGTGTGGCGACTTTTTCCGGGACGCGTGCAATGCTCAAGACTTTCCTGCTGGCCCTGCCATGGTTTTTCAGTCTGGCCACCTTGCCCGCCAATGCTGCCGAGACGACACTGCGGGTGGGATCGAAACGTTTTACCGAGTCCTACATCCTCGGTGAAATCATTCGCCAGAGCGCAGCGGCGACAACGCCAACCGAGCATTTGCAAGGCATGGGCAACACCGCGATCCTGTTCGAAGCGCTCAAGGCCGGCAGTATCGATGTCTATCCGGAATACCTGGGCACCATCGACCGTGAAATATTGAAGAACCCTTCGCCCGGCACGCTTGAACAGATCAACCGGGCGCTGGCGCCCATGGGCCTGGGCGCAGCGGTGCGGCTGGGATTCAACAATACCTATGCGCTGGCCATGCGCGCCGCACCTTCATTGCCCTCGAAGCAGAAGCCGGCGCCGGCCACGCTCTCGGCGCTGGAAAAATTTCCGCAACTGCGGCTGGGCCTGTCGCATGAATTCATTGGCCGCGCCGATGGCTGGCCGGGCCTGGCTGCCCGATATGGCTTGCCGCAAACACCGCGCGGACTGGATCACGGCATTGCCTATGAAGCGTTGAATGCAAACCAGGTCGATGTCATCGACATCTATTCCACCGATGCGAAAATCGGCCGCCTCGGTTTGCAGGTGCTTGACGACGACCGGCATTATTTTCCCCGCTACGACGCCGTGCTGCTGTACCGGCTCGATGTGGTCCAGCGCTTTGGCGCAGCGTGGAAGGCAATCGAATCGCTGCAAGGCCGCATCGATGAATCTGCAATGATCGCCATGAACGGAGCCGCCGAACTCGATGGCAAGTCCTTTGCCGCCATTGCACATGATTTTCTCGCCACCACGATGAAGCAGCCAGCGCGAGGTAGCGATGGCGCGGGCAATCAGCGCACTACCATGGCTGGCTCTGCTTCCGATGCAGGTGCCAACGCTGACACCGGTGCCGACTCCGGTGCCGTTGCAGATACCCATGCAGGTGACGGCACAGTTGCCGCCACAAGTGCAGCCGCTGGAACCGGCACAGCCGCCCTGCCCCCTACGCCGCGGCATGCACACCTGTTCGAAAAAATCTTCGATGACACTCTCTGGCGCCTGACCCGCGAGCATCTCACACTGGTACTGGTCTCGGTACTGGTGGCTGCCCTGGCGGGCATTCCGCTGGGCGTGGCCGCCGCAGCGCGCCCGCTGCCGCGCCAGTTGGTGCTGGCCGGGGTCGGCATGCTGCAGACCATTCCCTCACTGGCGCTGCTGGCAATGCTGATTCCGCTGCTCGGGCGCATCGGTACGCTGCCGGCCTTGATTGCCCTCTGTCTTTATGCCCTGTTGCCCATCGTGCGCAATACCTGCACCGGCCTGCAACAGGTCAGCCCCGGTTTGCGTCAGGCTGCGCTGGCCCTGGGGCTCACCCCGTGGCAGCGACTCCTGCTGATTGATTTGCCACTCGCCATGCCTGTGATTCTCGCCGGCTTAAAGACTGCCGCCGTCATGAGTGTGGGCACGGCCACGATCGCCGCCTTCATCGGCGCCGGCGGCTTTGGCGAGCGCATTGCCATTGGTTTGGCACTCAACGACAACACGATGCTGCTGGCCGGCGCCATTCCTGCAGCAGCGCTGGCGTTCATCATGCAGGGCTTGTTCGAGTGGTTCGAGTGGTGGCGCTACGGGCCGAGGCTCAGGTGGTCGTCGTCACGGAGTTGAGAACCGGCGCACTGGAGCGGCAAATGCCATGCCGGCAAACGCTGCCGGTGCCAGCAACGTCTGGTCAACGCCTGTCTTGCTCTGGCATGCCACGCGCAACGGTGTTAACAGCGTTTCGGTGTTGACAGTGTTTACTGCGCAGCTTTTCACGAATAATCGTCCAGCATGTCCAGGGCGCGTTCATCGGGCCGCTCGGCATCTCCGGCAAACGCGAATGCATCGTCATCGTCCACGTTGGCAACGTGGACATGCGCACCATGCTCGAGCAGCATGCGCTGCATGACCCGGTTCATCGCAAAACTGCGTTCATACTGCTCGAAGGTGCGCTGGAAATGCAGAATCAATGCGGTGTTGCCTTCGCGATCGACGGCATTCACCTCGGCGCCATGCAGCAACAGCAGATCGGTCGCGTGTGAATGGCCGCCGCGTACGGCCACGCGCAAGGGCGTGTTGCCGCCCTGGTGTCCCCATTTTTCACCGGCCGCGGCCACCCTTCGGGCATGTTCCAGGAACTCTTGTTCGTTCTCGGCAAATGGCAGCAACGGTTCCTCGGCCAGGGCATTCACATCGGCATTCGATTCCAGCAACAGCTTGACCGTGGCAGGCTTTTCAGCCATTCCGCCGCAGGCCAGGTGCAAGGCAGTCACACCCCGGTGGATTGACGTGCCGGTATTGACTTCGGCGCCGGCGGCCAGCAGCAGGCGCATGACGTCGAGGGAATGCCCTAAATGGGCGGCAAACATCAAAGGTGTCAAGCCCGTGGAAGTCTCGGGCAAATTGATGTCCTGGCCGGCGCCGGCTTCCAGTACAGCAGCCACCACTTCCGCATGGCGGGACTTGGCCGCGTAATGGATCACCCGCAAGCCATCATGATCGGCCGCATCGATTGCTGCCCCGCCCTCGACCAGGCCGGCGATGACTGCCGGACTTTCGGTAAATTCGGCCGCCAGCTGCAGGCAGGACTGGCCGCCGTCGGAAACCAGCGCGGCATTGGCGCCGCTTGCCAGCAGCAACAGTACCGTGGCGGCGTTGCCGGTAGCGCCAACTGCCAGATGCAGCGGCGTGCGGCCATGTCGGTTGGGTGTGTCCAGGCCGGCACCGGCATCCAGCAGGACCTTGACCGACTCGTGATTGCCGGGCATGAGGGCGGCGTAGTGCAGCGGCGTATCCGCGTTTCCGTCCGGCCGAATGGTGCTGCCGTTGATATGCACACCGGCACCAGCGTCGAGGAAAGCCTTGAGGATTGCATGATTGCCAGGCACGGTTGCGGCGCGGTGCAGGATGCTCTCGTTGAGGTTGTTCCTGGCGCCTAGCTGGGCAGGCGTCACCGTTTCAAGCATCAGCTTGACGGTCTGCAGGTTGTCGACGCCGGTACCGGCGTAATGCAGCGGCAATTCGCCAAAGTGGGTTCTTGCATTGAGCCAGCCGATGGCGCCGTGCTTGATCAGCAAAGCGAGGATGGCAGGATTTTTCGAGCGTGCCGCGTAGTGCATGACCGACTCGCCCAGCGTGGTGCGGGCAGACACGGAAGCGCCACGCTTGAGCAAAAAGCCGACCACTGCGGCACTCTCGGCCTCTGCGGCCAGGTGCAAGGGCCGCTGATCGGCGCGTGTCGACTGTTCGATATCGGCACCGGCCTCCACCAGGGCGCTCACCATTTCCAGGTTGTTCGATTGCGCCGCCAGGTGCAAGGCGGTGAATTTCGCGCTTGGCCCGGTGGTGGTTTCAATGCCCTCGTCTGCACCGGCACTAAGCAGCAGCCTGGCCACTTCTGCCTCGCCGAACTTGACCGCGCAATGCAGCGCGGTGTAGCCGTCCTTTCCGGTGTCGGGATCGCAAGGACCGGGCTTGTCATAGGTGCCCCTGGTTACCGCATGGATGAGATGGCCGGCGCCAGCCGACAGCAACATTGCCACCACATCCCGGTTGCCGGCTTGTTCAACAGCCAGGTGCAAGACCGATTTGCCTTCTGCGCTGAGCTCCAGAACGTCTTTCGGGTTCATGGCTTGCAGCAGTTGCAGGACATTTGCCAGATTGTTCGGCACACGCACGGCCCGATGCAATGCCGTCTCGCCATTGAAGTCGCGCGCGCCGACGTGGAGCGCGACCTGGGTGGTCAGCAGTTTTTGCAACACCTCGGGATGAGCGGCGTTTTCTGCCGCCCAATGCAGCACGGTTTCATTGAATTCTCCACGCTGATCGACCTTCCCGGACACGGCGAGGAACATCTCCACCAGCGCCAGACGCGCAGTGCCGGCGGCCAGATGAAACGGCATGATGGGCATGGCGGGCAAGCCATGGCGCTGCAGGTAGCGGTTGGCCCGCAAATCCAGTCCTGGCGATGCGGGATCGGCCCCATGTTCGAGCAGCGACTGCAGAATGATTTCCCTCGACTTGTCATGGCGCGACGAAATCAGCGCATGCATCAGCGGCGACGCATGGGCATCGATGACGCACTCGGTTAATTCAATCTGTTCGGCAGGACTCAGCGTGGCACAGGCATCGAGTTCGAGCAAACGCTCGTCGGTCACGCCGCGTTGCTTGAGTTCGGCGCAGATGGCTTCAGCAGATTGCCCCTGGTGGCGCAAACGACGGCGCAGCAGCGCGCTGATGCCGTGCATGGACGAATTCATGTCGGCCATCGAGCGCTGCAACAGCGAAATGCGTTCATCGATGAGCATGTAGCCTTTTTCCATCGGCTTGGCGCCGGCCGGGACCGGCAGGTTGCGTAACGAGCCGGCAGGCATCTTGGCTAAGGTCGGGTCTTCCTTGTTGGCCGAGCGTACCAAGGCATGCAACAGCGTCGCACCATCAGGCCCAATGACATTGACATTGATGATGTCGCGTTCCATCAAGACTGCAGTGGCATCGACGAATTTTCGGTCACCCAGCACGATGCCGCTGTGCATCGCCGACCAGATGGCCGGAAAATTTCCTGCCGAGACAATGGCGTCGAGCGCCGACTCGATGCGCTTGAGTTCGAGTTTGCTCAAACCTGGCGGGCCATCCGATGGCTCACTGCCAGGCGCCAGCCTGGTTCGGTCATTCTGGCCCACGGGAAGTGCCACGCCCTTGAATCCACAGGCTTCGAATTTCTGGCACAAGGCGTGCACTTCCTTGGCCTGCGCCTCCCCCATGTATTCACTGGTCAGGATCCGTTGCTGGCTGCGGCCCGACGACTTGAGAAAATTGGCATGTTCGTGCTGCTGGCCGGCGTCCACGCCGGAGTCGTCCGCTGGCCCCGAACCGCCCTCGCCACTGTCGATATCTTCCTGGTCCAGCCTGCTGACACTGGCGTGCCGGATCGATCCGCGCACCGGTGTGGTGGAACGTTCGCGCGGATATCCTGGGCGGTTGATTGCCATGTTGAAGTAACCTGTAAAGTAAGCGGAACGACGGAACGACCCTGAACTGCGCATTCTCCGGACGCAGGCATCCGGTCGCCTGACGACATGGATTTGATGTTTGTGGTGCACTACGGCAAATTAGTTCCAATTGGCCGCTGCGGGGGCCCTGGCATGGCTACGGCAGACGCGAACGGCGCGGCACGGCACCAGCGTGGCACCTGCGCGGCAGAAACCAGCGGTGGGGATGTTTGTTATGCTAGCGTCCTTGCAGCGCGCGTTCGCGCAGCTGGCATTCTTTCACATCATGGAGCGGCGTATGGCGTCTTTGCAGGAGCAATTTCTGAAGGCTGGACTGGTGGACGGGACCAAGGCCAAACTGGTCAAACAGGACAAGACCAGGCAGCAGAAGCAGGAGCGTCGCAGCGGCACGCAAGGCGTCAACGAAGCGCGCGAAGCGGCACTGGAGCTGCAGCGGCAAAATGCCGAACGCGCGCGCGAACTCAATGCCCAGCGCGATGCAGCGGCGCGCCAGAAAGCCATCATGGCGCAGATTGCCCAGATGGTGAAGCAGAACCGGCAGTCCAAGGGCAATGGCGACATTGCCTACCACTTCACTCATGCCGGCAAGATCGAACGCATCCATGTCTCGGCCGCGGTGCAGGCTCACCTGGGCGCTGGCAGTCTGGTGATTGTCTGTCTCGATGGCAGTGTTGAGCTGGTGCCGGCAGTCATTGCCGACAAGATCGCCGAGCGCGATGCGCAGCTGGTGGTGCGCGTCAACAAACCCAGCACTGAGGTCGATGCCGACGACCCGTATGCTGCCTTCCAGATTCCCGACGACCTGATGTGGTAGCCAAGCCGTGGCAGCCACGGGACGTTAGCCCAGCCTATTGTGCCGTCCAGCCGCCATCGAGTTTCAGGCTGGTGCCGGTGACCATTGCCGCTGCCGGTGAAGCGAGGTAGACCACTGCAGCGGCAACTTCGTCGCTGCGCAGCAGGCGACCCATTGGAATGCGCTCGTGGACCCATTGGCTGAATGCCTGGTCTGCAAAAAATGGCCGGGTCATCGGCGTGTCGATGAAAGTCGGTGCGACCGTGTTGACGCGAATGTTCTGCGGCGCCAGTTCCACTGCCGCGGCCTTGGTCAAGCCTTCCAGCGCATGCTTGGTCATGCAGTACACCGTGCGCCGTTCGGCGCCCACATGTCCCATCTGCGAAGAGATGTTGACTATGGCGCCACCAAGCTGCTGGCGCTGCGGATGGTCCTGCATCTTGCGGATGGCTGCCTGCATCGCCAGGAAGCTGGCGCGCACGTTCAGGTTGAGCACAGCGTCGAGCTGCTCGACGCTGACCGACTCCAGCCGTTGCGGAATGTTCATGCCGGCGTTGTTGACCAGAATATCAAGCGATGCCAGCGATCCGATGCAGTGCTGCAGGGCGCTGTCGTCGAGAACATCGCAGACGATTGCTTCACAGCGCCCGCCGTCGGCCTTGATCGATTCGGCAAGCGTTTCGAGTTCGGCCTGGCTGCGGCTGAGCGCAAACACCTGGGCGCCGGCGGCGGCCAGGGCACGGGCAATGTCGGCGCCCAGGCCCCGGCCGGCGCCGGTCACCAGGGCGACCTTGCCTTCGAGACTGAATAGGTTGTTATGCGATGAGGCCGTCATGTCTTTCCGGGTTACGGTGTTGGTGGAAATGCGCCATGGCATGGACGCAGGTATTGGCGCGTGACCGCTTTCGATTCTGCGCTAATCTGCGCCACCTGCATCGGGTGCATTGGGTGCATCAGCTGCATCGCGTGCGGCAATGGCCATCAATTGCCGGTCGCGCCATGCACGGCGTTGCGGCAGCTCGGCGATGGCCAGCGCTGCACGCCGCTGGCGGTCGACTTCGGCGATCAATTCATCGCTCCAGGCGCGCGCATGGTCACGCGACTTGTCGATCGACAGGTACAGGCCGCCCAGGCGGCGCGCATAATCGGCCACCCCGCCCGGCGCATTGAGGTCGATGGTTTCAAACGGCCCCATGAAAGACCAGCGCCATCCCAATCCATCGCGCACGGTCGCGTCGATGTCGGCGCAGCTGGCGACACCTTCCTCGACCAGTGCCCACGCTTCGCGCAACAGCGCACCCTGCAGCCGGTTGAGGACGAAGCCTTCGACTTCCTTCCTGACCAGCACCACGCTTTGTCCCAGCGCCTCCATGAAACGGGTGGCAAAGGCCAGTACGTCCGGGCTGGTAAGTGGCGAAGGCACCAGTTCGACCACCGGGACCAGATACGGCGGGTTGACCGGATGAACGATCAAAAGGCGTTTGGCGATGGCCAAGCCTTCGACAAAGACCGATGCCGGTATGCCGGAGGTCGAGCTGCCGACCATGGCATTAGCGGGCAATACGCCATCAAGTTGTGCATACAAGGCACGCTTGACGTCGACATTTTCGAATATCGATTCCTGTACATAGGCCACGTCTTCCAGCGCCTGGGCCAGCGTATCGCTGCTGCGAATGCGCGCACGGATGGTGGCGACATCCTCGACCAGTCCGAACTCTGCCATTTCGCGCAATTGCACGCCGACCAGCTCGCAAGCGTTGGCTGCCGCGCCGGGCTGGGCGTCATATACCCGGACCTGGGCACCGGCGCGGGCAAAGACGATCGCCCACCCCGCGCCGACCAGGCCGGCACCGATCACGGCAACCGGTCGTCCTTCCAGCAGTTGCGCTACCGCTTCTGCATTGATCATCTTGAACTCCTTGAAATTGTGATTTGCGCATCCGGTTCAGGCGCCGGCAGGCGGTCGATGTTGTATGGTCGAATCCATCTGCCAGTGCCCCGCCCCCGCCCGGCGTGCCGGGGAGCGGCTCTCAAGTCCTGGTGCCGGCGCTGGCGCCGCATGTTCAATGGCAACGAGTGCTCATTTCCACAGCGCGCACTTGGATTCGGCCTTGGTGGTCCAGGCTTCACTGGCTGGAATCTTTTGCACCACCTTATAATAATCCCAAGGTGCTTTCGATTCCGCAGGCGTCTTCACTTCCATCAGGTACACATCATAGGCCATGCGTCCGTCAGGACGGATCTCGCCGTTCCTGGCGTAGAAATCGTTGATTCTGGTCTTGCGCATTTGCGCCATCACCTTGTCGCCAGTGTCGCTGCCAATCGCCTTGACCGCATTCAGATAA
>JBPBPY010000333.1:0-9010 GCA_050954505.1 Janthinobacterium lividum | reverse complement strand
TTGAGCAAGGAAGTCTGGCTAAATCCGGAGCGGAAACTGCCAGAAGAATTACGAAAAGCAGCATGACTTGACGCGACATCTTTGTTGACAACTACCGTTGCCGCCTACGTCGCATTTGATCAATTGGTGAAGAAAGCTGGTGATTTTCAGGATGCCGCAGAGAAAACTGGTGACTCTGCAGCTAACATTGCGTCCCTTGCCGTTGCGGCCGGCACCGCTGGCGCCGGAATGGACACGATCGTTGGCGCCGCATCGCGATTAACGCAGTCACTCGTTGGCGTTGATGATGACAGTAAAAAGGCCGGTGCTGCGGTTTCTGCGCTCGGGCTGAATCTTGAGGATTTCAAAGAACTTAAAACTGCTGATCAATTAGAGCAAATCGGCAAAGCCCTTAATGAGTTCGAGGACGGACCGAAAAAAGCAGCTGTAGCGATGGCTTTGTTCGGACGGGCAGGGGCGGAGCTATTGCCCTTCCTCAAAGAGCTTGGAAGCGAAGGCGCGCGTCAAAATATTTTGACCGAAGAGCAAATTACGCTCGCTGATGAGTATGCGGACAATCAAGCAAAGCTCCATGCGCAAATTGGCCTGTATTCCGCCGCAATCGCGACCCAGATGCTACCCGCTTACAACGATCTTAAATCGTCATTCCTGGACATGATCAAGGACATTGCCGGCGTCAAAGACGGTGTAAAAGGGCTTGGAAACGAGAAAGGCATTCAAACTTTTGCTGATGGCGCAGTAACATCGCTGGCATTTGTTATTGATGCTGTCGACGGAGTTTATAGAACTGTGCAGGTTGCGGGAACGGCAATAGGTGGGGTCGCGGCAGCAGCAGTAGCCGTTGCGAGCGGCGAGTTCAAAAATGCAAAAAATATCATGTCATCGATTGATGACGAGGTAGCATCAATTCTGAATCGCGCCACATTGGGCGCGCGCCTAGCAGATAAAATCGCTTCGAGAAAACCTGCTGCGGACGATCAGGATGATCGCAAAACGTTAAACTTTGATGGCGCAGACAAGAAGTCGAAAGTTAAGGATACGGCCGCTCAGGAAGCCAAGGCGCAACTAGCATTCGATCTGGATCAGATCAAAAAAGGCTCGGATGCGGAAATTGGCATTTATACCAATGCCGAGAAAATCATGGAGGCCAAGCATTCTGCCCAATTGATCGAAGATGCGGATTATTACAAAAAGAAAACTGAGTTTATCCTTCTGTATGGGCAAGCCCAGGAAGCCTCTTTGCTTGATCAAATTGATCGCGCCAAACAGGAAGACCTGACAGGCAAAGCAAAGATAGACAACGACCGCAAAGTTTTGGATCTTGAAGGCCAGCTCGCAAAGGTTCGGGCAGACACCGATACCAAACTTACGGTGAATGGCGTCCAAGCCGCCGCATCGAACACAAAAATTGAAAAATCGTATATCGGTGCCCGTACCGCAGCCGAAAGCTATATCGCAACAATCGAAAAGCAATATGCGGCCGAGATCGCTGGAATAGGTCAGGGTAACGACGCCAGAGCCAAACGTGCGGCCATCAACCAGATTGAGGATAAGTATCAGGCACAGCGCGAGACTCTCGCGAACGATAAGCTGAAAAACCAGATCAGCGACGCGGAGTATGACAAGCAGCTTGCGCTCATTAATGAGTTTCAAGGAAAAGCCACCAAGTCGTATCTGGACTATTACGACAAACTGTCATTCGCGCAGAAGGATTGGGTCAATGGCGCAAATGAAGCGGTAGCGAATTATGCCGACAATGCGTCGAACGTTGCCAAGAGCGCGGAGGGCGTTTTCAACGATGCATTTAAATCAATGGAGGATGCGCTGGTGAATTTCGCGACGACCGGCAAACTCTCTTTTGCCGACTTTACCAAGTCAATCATTGCAGGAATTGTCCGTATCCAGGCGCAGGCTGCGATTGCATCCGCGTCGAAAGGATTGGGCGGGTTACTCGGCAGCCTCGTTGGCGCCTACAAACTTTCCTCCACTGCTGGCGGCAGCGTAACCGGGGACACTGGAAGCGACTTCGCCTCAGGGTTCACAGCCAGCGCAGCAGGCGGTTACGACATTCCCTCGGGCGTGAACCCGGTGACCCAGTTGCACGAGCGGGAGATGGTTTTGCCGGCCGCCCAGGCTGATGTCATTCGAAGCATGGCCAATGGCGGAGGAGGCGCCGGATTCACTGTCACGATCAACAACACGGCCTCAGACAAAGTGCAGGCTCAAGTCAGCCCTGGCGCCGATGGTGGATTGGAGGTCATGATTAGTGCTATCGAGAATCAAATGGCAACCAACGTTGCATATGGCATGGGTCCACTCAACGCAGCGATGCAAGGTCGGTACGGCCTGAAGGCGACGTAATGGCTGTATTCCCATCCTATGCCCGCGTCTCGGCGGAAGGCTACAGCGAGGCCCATAGCCCGACCGCGCTGCGCTCCGATATGGATCGTGGCATGCCCAAGCAACGCAAGGTGCAGAGTGACACGCTGGTGACGCTGGCGCTGAATGTTCTGTTCCTCAATAAGACTGATGCTGCATCGTTTGAGGACTGGTATTACTCCGCAACTGGAGCAGGTGCCGGAACTGTATGGTTCGACTTCACTGATCCGCGTACCGGCGCGGTGCGGTCCTGCCGCGCCGTGGCAGGGACCTTGGGGGCACTGTCATCAATGGGGGGCGGGCGCCTGGCGTACACCACCCGTACGCTGCAAATCGAATACCTGCGCGCCCTATGACCAGCGCATCATTCAATGCCAAGCGTCAGCGCGTCAGCGACCCTGATGGCGTGCTGGAACTGCTTACAATTTCGCATGCTAGCTTCAGCGGCCCCGCGCACATCGTCAACGACACTCGGAATTGGATCAGTGGCGGCGTGACCTACGTGGCACTGCCGTTCCGCTTTACCTATCCGCAGGACGTGGCTGGTGAGTCGCCTAAGTCGACCATAGAGATTGATAACGTGGGCCGAGACTTGACTGCTGAGCTTGAGCGCCTGCCGCCGTCGGCGGTGGTGATGGCCACCATCATGCTGGTTGACCGCGCGTCCCCCAACGTTATCGAGTGGCAATGGACCGTACCCATGACCAACGTGAGTGCAAATGCCGCGCTGATTACCGCCACGCTTGGCGTGGATTTCCTCATGCGGCAGCAAGCAGTGCGCCTACGCCACGATCCAAACACCTCGCCCGGCATCTTCCAGGACTGAAATGAACATCGCAGATATTGAACGCTTCGTCGGCTTGCCCTACGAAGTGGATACGCTCGACTGCGCCGACCTGGCGATGTTGGTGCAGGCAGAGCTATTCGGCAAGCACATCGCCATGCCAGGACGCCGGCAGCGGCAGGCAGCCGGGGAAGCGACGATCAATCGTTACTCGGGCGAGTTGGCCATGCCCATTGACAAGGCCGACCTGCGCGACGGCGATGTCGTCGTCATGCACGGCGAGCCGAAGCACATTGGAACCGTGTTTCTGCTCTCCGGCGTGGCCTGGGTGCTGCACACGACCTGCGAGCTGGGCCATAGCCTGCTGCAGCGTCTGTCCGATCTACCTGCCTACGGATTGCGCATCGAAGGGTTCTACCGATGGAACTGATCGACGTCGATGGCTCAGTTATCACGCCTGGCTGTTTCAAGGTCACTCCGCACCCGCTGACTCTGACCGGCCAGCGCCGCATGGCATGCGACCTACTGCCGCGCGAATATCTCGGCTCATTTCTCCGCCGGCACGTCGATGATATCGACAGTGGTATCTGGATAGTCACAATCGGCGGCTTCGAGATTCCCCCCTCGCTCTGGGATAAATGCCGGCCAAACCATGGCGCCTTTATCGAATGTCGCGCGATCGTCAAGAAATCTGCTATCGGCCTAATTGCGGTAGTAGCGCTCGCCACATTTGCGCCGGAATTGGCCGGTGCTGCTTACAGCGCATTTGGTGGAACGTATGTTGCCGCCAATGCTGGCCTGATCGTTGGAGGCATATCGGCTGCCATTACGGTTGGTGGCTCGCTGATCATCAACAAGGTTTTATCTCCGAAGACCGTGAGTGCTTCGGCTTTGGCGTCATCTGAGGCTAGTCCGACCTACAAGCTTGGCGGTGGTCGAAACCGTGCGCGTCCGTATGAACCGCTGGGCTTTCTGCTCGGCTCATTGCGTGTCACGCCTGACTACGCATCTGTGCCGTATACATTCTTCGACGGTGAAGACCAGATTCTGTATTCCATGTTTCACGCGGGAATCAACGTCAATGTCGTGCGCGACTTGCGCATTGGTACGACACCTTTGTCGAGCTACAGTGATTTCACTACGACCACGCGCGACCTGGCCGGGATGCCGCAGCAGGATATGGAAGGCTGGGGCAACGTCGACACGATCGAGGGCGCCCAGTTGCTCAACGATGGCACGACTGGCGCTTACGTCACGCGCACCAGCTCGGCAGAGGCTTTGCTGCTGCAGATCGACCTGGAAGGCACACTCTACGCCGTGAATGCGGATGGAAGCTATGAGCGGTACGGTGCGGCATTCTTCTGCCAATACCGCCTGCTGCCAAATGGCCCGTGGGTTGAATTTTTCGATGAGTCCCACGCCTACTATACCGGCGGTGGATCAATCACGATCTACAGTGTTTCCACCACGCCAATTCGCCACACGTTCACCAAGCAGGTGCCTGTTGGCCAGTATGAAGTCCGCGTCATCAAAGTGACAGCCGATTTTTCGACTAGCACGCAAGTCAGCCAGTTTTCATTCTCTCAGCTTCGCACCATCCAGCCAGATGGCGGGCAGTACGGCGGCATGGGCCGGTACGGTTTGCGGATCAAAGCCACTGGGCAACTGAACGGGACGCTGGACGAACTGAGCTGGGTCGCCGATGCCAAGCCTATGCCGTATTACGACGGCTCGGCCTGGGTGACCGCCACCACGCGCGAAAACGGCTTGTCGAACCCTGGCGCCCAGTTCCTGCAGTTCGCTCGAGGAATCTACGGCTATGACCCGCGCGTAGGGCAAAACGTTCTGCTGGCTGGCATGGGGCTGGACGACAGCATGATCGATATCGAATCTTTGCAAGGCTTCATGGTGCGCTGCGCTGCCATGGGCTTCACATTCGATAATTGGTTCGACTCCACGATCAGCAGTGGCGATGTGCTGGACGCGATCTGCGCCGTCGGTATGGGATCGGTTACATGGCAATCTGGAAAGCTTGGCGTGGTGTGGGCTGCAGAGAATCAGCCAATCGAAGGCGTGGTCAACATGGCCACCATGAAGGCCAAAAGCTTCAGCGTGAATTACCAGACGCTGGAAACGGCAGACGGCATCGAATATGCCTACTACGACCGGGACCGGGACTTTTCGTGGCAGACGCTTCGTGTAAGCGACCCGAGCATACCGGTCACGCTGAATCCGTCGCGGTTGACGTCTGTTGGCGTCACCAGCCAGGCGCATGCTGCGATCCTGGCTCGTTTTCACATGGGGCAAAGCGTCTACCAACGAAAAGACATCAGCTACGAAACTGATATTGAACATCTGACCTACAAGCGCATGTCAGTAATGGCATTGACGCACGACGTAACGCAGTGGGGCTACGGTGGTCGGCTGATCAGCGCAGTTAATGCTGGCGGCTTCCTGACTTTGACCCTCGACGATATCGTGCCGGCAGGGTCGGGTGCCGGTTATATCGGCCTGCGCGTCCCAGGCGAGCGCGGCTACCGCGTTTTTGGCGTGGCGGCGTTTTCCGGTTCTAGCCGGACGCTCACGCTGACGACTGCCTGGCCGGCTGGTGTGGCTATCCCTGGTGACAGCGCTGTCAACCGCCCTGAAGACACCATCTGGATTTACGACTTTAAGGCAACACCAGGCTACCGCGTTCGCGTGACGAGCATCCAGCCACAAGCAAACCTGGCCGGTGCGACGGTGACGGTAGTGCCTGACAGCCCTGAGTTTTGGAACTACGTACTCAATGGCGCCTACGTGCCACCGGTTAATCAGTCATTACTGGCAAACGGGGTGCCGGTTCTGACCAATGTTGTCGTCACAGAAGAGCTGCAACGACAGGGCAACGGATTTGCCGACACGTTAACAATCAGCTTCGATGTTTCAGGCAATTATTCATTCGCCGAGGTTTTTGGAACAAACAACGGCGGCGCGCGGCAGCGCCTGGGCGCCACATCGGGCAGGGCATTTAGTTTTTCAGCGGGACTCGACGATAGCTGGGCCTTCGAGCTGGTCCCATATGACCCTCTTGGTCGAAAAGGCAGTTCGTCAACAATATCCTACGCGGTCCAAGGACTTCGTGAGCCGCCGCCAAACGTCACTGGCCTGCAATTTGCAGACCCGATCATTTCCTGGGACGCTGTTGCTGCTGCCGATCTGGCTGGATACGTTCTGCGCTACAACCTGTCTCACAGCCTGGACTGGGAGCATTCGATCCCACTGCATTTTGGCATTGTCACTGAGGCGACATTCTCACTGCCGAGTATTGCTGGCGATGAAATTACAGTCCTCGCGCGGGCAGTGGATACCACCGGCAATCTGTCGGCAATGCCTGCGGTGGTCTACGGTTCATTGATTCCGCCAAGTGTTGAAACGTTTTCAATCACCAACGGCGTACTCTCCTGGCCACCGGTTGCAGTCGGGGATCTGCGCGGCTACGTCCTGCGGTTCCAGTACGGTGAAAACCGCGTCTGGAGCAACGCCTCCAACCTGCATGACGGCGTCGTGACGCAATCGCCATTCAAGCCCGAGTTGATTCCACCCGGCGTCTGCACGTTGATGATCAAGGCGGTTGACATGAGCGGCAATGAATCGCTCAATGCTGCGGTCATCGTGGCCAATCTTGGTGATGTCATCGTCGAGAACTTGATCTTGACCTACGACGACCAGGCGGCCGGCTTCCCTGGTGCCAAGACCAATGGAACGGTCTCGAATGGCACGCTGGTTGCCAACGATACCGGTGGCAAATTCTGGCTCGATGACGATGCGCCGCACTTTGGCCGGGTGGCAGAAAACTATTGGGCCTTGGTCAGTTACGGCGCCATGGAATATGTCACCCAATACGTCACGCATGCGGAGCAAGCTGGCTCGCGCCTGACCTTGTCAGCCATCGTCGGCACAGACGGTTCGACGTTCTGGACTGCCGACGCCGCCACGTTCTACAGCAGTGACGCGCTGGGTTTCTGGGTAGCGCCAATCTCCTACGGCATTGAGTTCCGCTACGGTACCCAAGGTGTGTTCTGGGGCGCCGATACCGGCAAGTTCTGGCCGAATGAAGATGGCGACCTGGTGTGGCAAACGCCGACGGCGTGGCAGGTCTGGCCGGGCGAGATCAAAAACATTGGCGAAGCGGCCATCGATTTCCGCATTACCACCCAGGCCGGCATCCGCCCAGGAATCATTTACGACCTGGTGCTGAACTTCGACGTGCCAGACCAGAACGAAGACATCAACGATATTTTCGTGCCGGCCTCCGGCCTCCGGCTGCCGACAAAGCTCGCCTGGCGCGCGATCAACAACGTACAGCTGCAGCTGCAGGAGAACGGCGGCACAGCGCTGAGCGCTCGCACGTTCGACAAAGCCATCACCGGGCCGCTCATCTACTGCTATGACGCGGCCAATCAGAAAACAGCAGGATTCATCGACGCACACATCCAGGGGGTACCAGCGTAATGGCCACACAACTACCAACCGAAGCATCGCTCACAGGCGCTTCAACGACAAATGCCCAGCAAAAAATCAACTTTGCCGGGATTCGAAACTTCATTGCCGACATGCTGGGCACAGACAGCGGCAACAAGAGCGCCGCACGCGTGGCCTTGGGCGCTTCCGCACCCGGTGCCATGAACCGGATGATTGCCAGCGGAACGTTTGTCGTTCCTGACGGCATTACCACCTTGTTTGTCTCGGGCGCGGCCGGCGGCGCGGGAGGTGGTGGCGGTGGCGGCAGTAACGTCGGCATCCCCTCGTCCGGCGCGGGCGGCGGCGGTGGCGGCGCCGGACAAAGCATCCAGCGGCAATCCTTCACCGTGACGCCTGGCCAATCCATCGCGGTGACCATCGGCGCCGCTGGTGGCTCGGGCACCGGTGCATATGGGAGCAACGGTGGCACGGCGGGGGGTGCTGGCGGCAATACCGTCATTGGCTCGCTGATCACTCTGACCGGCGGGACCGGTGGCGCCGGCGGTGCGAATGCCGGCGGCGGTGGGGGCGGCGGTGCTGGTTATCCAAACGGTTCGGATGGTGGTGACTGCGTGTCGAATCAATCCACTGGTGGCGGTGGTGTTGGCGCCTCCAATTCGTTTGGTGGCGGCGGTGGTGCTGGGCGCGCCGGTGGCGGCGTCGGCGCTGCTGGGCGTGCAGGTGGTGGCTATGGCACGGGCGGCGGCGGCGGTGGCGGCTCCTATGGTGCTACCGGCGCAGGTGGCAATGGTGGCGTCGGTGCTGCCGGTTTTGTAATTTTCGAATGGTGATCACGATGAAAACATACGCTCTGATTGAAAACGGCAAAGTTGCCAACATGGTGATCTGGGACGGTGAAACGAAATGGTCGCCAGGTCCAGGACGCATCGCAGTAGAGGTACTGGACGGCACGGCGGCAAATATTGGTGACACGTTTGCCGATGGCCTGTTCGCTGAGCCAAACCTGACGCCGGCGCCTGAGCCTACCGATGCCGAAAAGATGGCTGCCGCAATGGCTGCTGTCGACGCTGCCATCAACAAGGTGGCGACAGACCTGCGCTACGACAGCGCAATGACGTTTGCCCTTCGCGCCGGGTATACGGGACCGTTCCACGATCAAGGGCTGGCCTTCGCGCAATGGATGGACGAAGCTAACCAGGCTGCCTATGCGTATCTTGATCGGATCAATGCCGGCGAGGTGGCAATTCCAACGCCAGCCGAAGCCGTGGCAATGATGCCTCAAGTGCCAGCGATCCTGCTGCCATAAGGACGGCCCATGCCAAGACATACTGATTCAATCGAAGATGCCCAACATGAGTGGGAGAGAGACCAGCGCCTGAAGGC
>JBPBPY010000301.1:0-9026 GCA_050954505.1 Janthinobacterium lividum | reverse complement strand
CTCTTCTCACCATGCTTATCCTCTTTCGTCGAGGATAAAATTTTACATAAACTTTTCAATCGAATAACTATTTGCAGATTGAGGACACGCCCTAGTAACTTGAAACGTTCTTAATGCTTTTTCGCCTTCTAGCTTAAAAAATTCAGCAGCACGCAATTTAATTTTCTGCAAATTTGATGAAACTCGGGTTTGCCAACTTTGCGGCAGAACCACAGATTTGTGAACATCGCTGTTTGTCACATCAAAAGGTTTTTCCAGCCATGTGGTCGACAAACCCAATGCTGCCAATGGATGATTACAATTAGCGAGAATTGTAATTACCGATACGCCAATAAATATCTCTTTGTCATAACTTGACAAGATTACCCATCCCCAACCGCTATCCGTGCCCATCGATGTAAAGTACTGCCATGCCATGCCATGCCGTTACCGGACTTTGGATTGACGAACGGCGAATAGGTCGTAAAAGAGTTTTCATTTGGTCGCGCTTTGTTTCGCGCTGAACGATGCGGGGCTGGAATAAAATGGGAAGAATTAGCGTATTGGTGTGACTGGACTTCCGGGTAATCGGCGTCCCATGGCAATGGATTGCGACGTTTGTCGAAGTACAAATCCATTTCGCACCGCACCTCATCAAACCGGCAAGCCTTGGGATCCCCCCCCCAGCCACAAGTCGGATAATCAGGTTTGACGCGAAACGCTACTGCGTCAACACCCTTTAGTTCATCAGAAACCCATTCTTCCGGCATCTTGAACCGCCGCGCAAATTCAGACGTGTAGACATACACATTCGGATCGAGTTGTTTGGTACCACCACCGCGCTTGTAGATACGCCAGCGTTCGTCATAACTGGGGCCCTTGGTGACTAAGTCATCCTCGGCCCGGATGCGAGATGGGGCAAGGCAGCATGCAGCGAGAAGGAGGAAGACGGAAAGACGCTGGAAGCAATAGCGGGAAAAACAGGCGGGATCGGTTTTCAAAAGGTACCCTTTCGACGTTCAGACGCGCCATGCGTCTTTCACAGCAATCGGGGACTTAGTAACGCAATTGGAATTAAAGTTCCGGCAATCTTCGCAGCCGAGCGAAACGAATCAGTACAGTGTTATTGCCACGGATGAATCAGTAAGGTGATAGTGCCGTAGATGAGTCAAGTGCCGTGTTATCGCTGTAGATGCCTGCAGAGTCAGGCCGCTTCTTCGCCCACGGTTTCTTCCGTATCCGGGCTGCGCGTGGCGTGTGCAAAGATGGGCGCCACCAGCAAGCCGATTTCATACAGCAGGCACAGGGGCACGGCCAGCAGCAGCTGGCTCATCACGTCGGGCGGTGTGACTACCGCCGCGAGGACAAAGGCGCCGACGATCACGTAAGGGCGGATCTGGCGCAGCTTTTCCACCGACACCAGGCCCATGCGCACCAGCACGATGACCACGATCGGCACTTCGAAGGTCAAGCCAAAAGCAATGAACATGGTCATGACAAAATCAAAGTATGAGTCGATATCAGGCGCCACCGATACCGATGCCGGGGCGAAGTTGTTGATGAACCGGAAGATCACGCCAAAGACGAAGAAGTAGCAGAATGCCACGCCGATCAGGAACAGCATCGAGGACGACACCACCAGTGGCGCGATGAGCTTCTTTTCATGTGCATACAAGCCTGGCGCGACAAAGGCCCACAACTGGTACAGCACCCATGGCAAGGCAATCAGGAAGGCCACCAGCATGGTCACCTTGACCGGAACCAGAAACGGCGTGATGACGCCGGTTGCGATCATCTTCGCGCCGTCAGGCAGCGCCACCATCATCGGGTGTGCCAGGTAGTCGTAGATGTGGCCGGCAAACGGCATCAGGCACAGGAAGACCACGATGACGGCGATGGCAGCGCGCACCAGGCGGCTGCGCAACTCGACCAGGTGCGAGATGAAGGTATCTTCCGAACCAGCCGGATCTAGGGAGTCGCTCATGGTACCAATACGAAGGATGAATCAGGAACGGCACACATCAGTGAAACGATGCCGGGGTCTTGCCCGAGATGTTCGGACCGCGGTACTTTGCCACCCGGCCAGCGCCTGACAGCACCCGGGACCTGCGGCCATTCTGCTGCTTGTACCAGGCTGGCAAGGCCGAAGTGCGCGCCAGTTTCTTCTGGCGGAAATTCTTCGACTTTTCAATTTGGCGGCTGGCGGCAAACCCATCTTCAAGATGGCGCTCTGCACTGCCGCCGTCGCCGGCATACGGCTTGGGCGCATTGTCGCTGAAGATCGAGCGCATCTCGCTTTCATGCATGTCGAAGTCGTTCTTGAAAGCCGCACCAACCGTGCCGGCGGCTTCTTCGACATCCTTGTGCATCTTGCGGAATTCATCGAGCTGCATTTCGCGGCTGACTTCGGACTTGACTTCATTGATATAGCGCTGGGCCCGGCCGAGCAGGGTGCCGGCCATGCGCGCCACGCGAGGCAGTTTCTCGGGGCCGATGAACACCAGCGCTGCAGCGCCGATGATGGCAAGCTTGGAAAAGGCAATATCGATCATGGGCGTGGGCGCCGCAGGAAATGACAGGCGGTGGCTGCGGGCACGAGGACTGCCTCACAGCCGGCGCCAGCCATTTCAAGTGCGCGTCTTCTCTTTCGCTTCGACATCGATGGTGCCCTTGTCGGCCACTTGCGAAGCCGGTCCAGGCTGGACCACCGGCTTCTCTTCTTCGCCGCTCTTGACGCCGTCCTTGAAGCCCTTGACCGCTTTACCGAGGTCGGAACCCATGTTGCCGATTTTCTTGGTGCCGAAAACCAGCATCACGATCACCAGCACAATCAACCAGTGCCATACGCTGAATGAACCCATCATTTACTCCAATCGGACCCGTGGTCCCTTATTCGTTCGGTTTGAGCGCCATTCCTTGCCAGCCTAACGCGGTATCCGCGCAGCACCGCGCTAGGGAAATCCACGCCATGGGCGTGCGCCGCCCAGGATGTGCAAGTGAAGATGGTACACCTCCTGGCCGCCGCCTGGGCCGACATTGAAAACGGTGCGAAATCCGCCGCTCATCTTGCCGGTTGCATCGGTTTCGATGGCGCTGCCAAATTCGCTTGCCAGCCGGGGCGCGAGCAGCATCATTTTACCCAACATTGGTGCATGCTCGCCGCTGCAGTCGGCCAGCGTGGCCACATGCTCCTTGGGTACCACCAGCAAGTGCAGCGGTGCGGCAGGATTGATGTCGTGGAAGGCGATCACATCGTCGTCCTCATAGACGCGACTGGATGGAATTTGTCCAGCGACGATCTTGCAGAAAATACAGTTGTCCAAATCAGTCTCCGGTGAAAGCCGGCGCGCGGTGGGGCAGGCGAAGGCGCAGGTGCAAGTGCAGGTACACGCACACTTGCACCCACAGTTGATCAACCCCTGTGTTCATCCTGCTCGCGCGCAGCCAGCTTGCGGTTGGCTTTTTCTTCGATGCCGGACATGCCTTCGCGGCGTGCCAGCTCTTGCAGTACATCTTCCGGCGTGAGATTGAATTGCGCCAGCATGATCAGCGAGTGAAACCACAGGTCGGCGCATTCATACACCACCTTGCTGGTGTCGCCGTCGGCGCGCGCATCCTTGGCCGCCATCACCGATTCGGTCGCTTCTTCGCCGATTTTCTTCAGGATTGCATCGTCGCCCTTTTCAAACAGGCGCGAGACATACGACGTGGCCGGGTCGCCGCCATTGGTCGGCTTGCGTGATTCAATGATGCGCGCCAGGCGCGTCAAGGTGTCGCTCATGATGCCCCCTGCCCGGTTTCGGGTTCCTGCAGCACCGGATCGACGCTGAGCCATTCGCCCTGCGCGGCCGTGCCTTCGAATTTCTGGAAAAAGCACGAGTGCCGGCCTGTGTGGCAGGCAATGCTGTCGACCTGCACGACCTTCAGCAGCACGACGTCCTCGTCGCAGTCCAGACGGATTTCCTGCACCTTCTGGATATGGCCCGACTCCTCGCCCTTGTGCCAGAGCTTCTTGCGCGAGCGGCTCCAGTAGACGGCCTCGCCGGTTTCCACCGTGCGCGCCAGCGCGTCGCGGTTCATCCAGGCGAACATCAAGACATCGTTCGATACGGCTTCCTGGGCGATGACCGGAACCAGCCCATGTTCATTCCATTTGACCTTGTTGAGCCATTTAGCCTTGACGCTCATGCCAGCCTCACCGGTATTTGTTGCGCCGCCATGAAGCGTTTTGCTTCCTGCACGGTATGTTGCCCATAATGGAAAATGCTGGCCGCCAGCACCGCATCGGCGTGGCCGAGCTTGATGCCATCGGCCAGGTCTTGCAAACCACCCACGCCACCGGAGGCGATGACTGGAATGCTGATGGCGTCGGAGACCGCGCAGGTCAGCGCCAGGTCGAAACCGGACTTGGTGCCGTCACGGTCCATGCTGGTGAGCAGGATTTCACCGGCGCCGTAGCTGGCCATCTTTTGCGCCCATTCGACTGCGTCGAGTCCCGTGGTGCGCCGTCCGCCGTGGGTATACACCTGCCAGCGGCCATCATCACCGCGCTTGGCGTCGATGGCCACGACGATGCATTGCGAACCGTATTTCTTTGCCGCGTCGAGCACCAGCTGCGGATTGGTGATCGCCGAGGTGTTGATGCTGACCTTGTCGGCACCGGCATTGAGCAGCCGGCGCACGTCTTCGACCACCCGCACGCCACCGCCAACGGTCAGCGGAATGAAGACCTGCGAGGCCACCGCTTCGATGATCGGCAGGATCAAATCGCGCTCGTCGCTCGAAGCGGTGATGTCGAGGAAGGTGATTTCATCGGCACCCTGCTGGTCGTAGCGGTAGGCGATCTCGACCGGGTCGCCGGCGTCGCGCAGCTCGACGAAATTGACGCCCTTGACGACGCGCCCGCCGGCCACGTCAAGACAAGGGATGATGCGTTTTGCCAGGCTCATGATGGATCGGTTTCGCTTTCGGCGCTGTCGCCATCACCGTCGAGTTCGCCCGACAAGGCGTCGGCGCGCTGCTGGGCGCTGCGCAGGTCGAGTGTGCCTTCATAGATGGAGCGTCCGCAAATGACGCCTTCGATGCCTTCGTCCTGCACCGCGCACAGTGCTTCGACGTCGGCAATGCCATGCAGGCCGCCGGAAGCGATCACGGGGATGGTCATGCTCTGCGCCAGCTTGACGGTGGCTTCGATATTGATGCCGCCCATCATGCCGTCGCGGCCGATGTCGGTGTAGATGATCGATTCGCAGCCATAGTCTTCGAACTTCTTGGCCAGGTCGATGACTTCATGGCCGGAGAGCTTGCTCCAGCCATCGGTTGCCACCTTGCCGTCGCGGGCGTCGAGTCCGACGATGATCTGTCCCGGGAAGGCGCTGCAGGCGTCATGGAGGAAACCGGGGTTCTTCACCGCCGCGGTGCCGATGATGATGTAGCCCAGGCCGCCATCGAGATAACGTTCGATGGTGTCGAGGTCGCGGATGCCGCCACCAAGCTGGACCGGGATTTCATCGACATTGTTGGCGATGGCGAACTCGCGCACCGCGCGGATGATGGCCTTGACCGCCGCTTCATTTTTCGGCTTGCCGGCAAAGGCACCATTGAGGTCGACCAGGTGCAGACGGCGCGCGCCCTGGGTCAGCCAGTGGCGTGCCATTTCGGCAGGGTCTTCGGAGAACACGGTGACTTGATCCATGTCGCCCTGTTTCAGGCGTACGCAGTGACCGTCTTTCAGATCGATGGCAGGTATAAGCAGCATGGCTACGGTAGAGGCTCGAGTTGGTTGAAGGGGTGGCGCAAAAGGGGTGGCGAAAGACAATGTGCGTCAGGAAAACTCAAGGTTTCCAGTCGACGAAATTGCGGTACAGCTGCAAGCCGGCGCTGGCACTTTTTTCAGGGTGGAACTGGGTGGCAAAGATGTTTTCGCGGCCAACGGCGCAGGCAAACGGGCTGCCGTAGTCGGTCAGGCCCAGCGTGTGGGTCTGGTCTTCGGGCGCGGCATGATAGCTGTGAACGAAATAAAAATAACTGTCGTCGCCGATGCCCTGCCACATGGGATGCGCTACCGCCTGGCGCACGCGGTTCCAGCCCATTTGCGGCACCTTGAAGCGCGAACCGTCTTCCTGCAGGCGGTCGCCGAGTTCGAAACGCACCACCCGGCCGGGCAACAGGCCCAGCCCTGGCGTGCCGCCTTCGTCGCTCCAGTCGAACAGCATTTGCTCACCCACGCAGACACCGAACAGCGGCTTGCTGCGCGCGGCTTCGAGCAAGGCTTCCTGCAACCCGGACTCACGCAGCGAACGCATGCAGTCGGGCATGGCGCCCTGCCCCGGCAGCACGATGCGGTCGGCGCTTTTCAAATCGGCCACCTCGCCGGAGACCAGCACTTCGGCCTGCGGCGCCACATGGCGCAGGGCCTGCGCCACCGAGCGCAGGTTGCCCATGCCGTAATCCACCACCACGATCTTGTTCATCGTCTGTTCCTACAGGCTGCCCTTGGTGGATGGGATGGTGCCCAGCGAGCGGGCATCGAGTTCCATGGCCATGCGCAAGGCGCGGCCAAACGCCTTGAAGACGGTTTCGCATTGATGATGGGCGTTTTCGCCACGCAGGTTGTCGATGTGCAGCGACACCAGTGCGTGATTGACGAAGCCCTGGAAAAATTCATGAGTCAGGTCGACATCGAAGCTGCCGATCATCGAGCGCTTGAACGGTACATGGAATTCCAGGCCCGGGCGGCCGGAAAAGTCGACCACCACGCGCGAGAGCGCTTCATCGAGCGGCACGTAGGCATGGCCATAGCGGCGCAAGCCCTTCTTGTCGCCCACTGCCTTGGCAAACGCCTGCCCCAGCGTGATGCCGACATCTTCCACCGTATGGTGGGCGTCGATGTGCAGGTCGCCGTGGCATTCGATGTCGAGGTCGATCAAGCCGTGGCGGGCGATCTGGTCGAGCATGTGATCCAGGAAAGGCACCCCGGTATTGAGCTTTTGCAGGCCGGTGCCGTCGATATTGACGGCAACGCGAATCTGCGTCTCGTTGGTGTTGCGGGTGACTTCGGCAGTGCGTGGCGTGGACATATAAGTGTGGAAAACAAAGTGTGTGGCTCGGTGAAACCCGGCAAGGCTCGATGCCGGTTCGTTGATGGATTGCCGAGGTTGTGCTGTCGGTTTGCTGGTTCTCTGATGATTCTCTGCTGTGTACTTCCTGTGTGTTTGCTGCTTCCCTTGGCCACACTAGGCCAGGGTCGCCTTCAATGCGTCCAGAAATGCGGCATTTTCAGCCGGCGTGCTGACCGTGATGCGCAGGCAGTTTTCCAGCAGCCTATGCATTTTACCGACATTTTTGATCAATACCTTACGTTCAAGCAACCCTGCAAAAACCGCAGCGCCATCCAGGCCCGGCCTGGTGACCCGAATCAGGAGGAAATTCGCCGCCGACGGGTAGACGGAAATGCCGTCGATGGCAGCCAGTGCCCCTGTCAGACGCTCGCGTTCCAGGCGCAATTCGGCTGCCTGGGCGTCCAGTATAGCAACATGGTCGAGCATGAAGGATGCAGCCGCCTCGGTCAACACATTGATGTTGTAGGGCGGGCGTACTTTTTCGAACTCGGCCAGCAAGGCCGGTTGCGCCGCCATGTAGCCCAGGCGAATGCCGGCCAGGCCGAGTTTCGAGACCGTGCGCATGACGACCAGGTTGGCAAACTCCGGCAGGCGCGGCATGAAGCTGGCCTGGGCAAATGGCTGGTAGGCTTCGTCAAGGATGACCATGCCGCTGTCGCCCACCGCCAGCAAAATGTCTTCGATGTCGGCCACCGAGAACAGGTTGCCGGTCGGGCTGTTTGGATAGGCCAGGTAGGTAATGGCCGGCTGCCGGCTTTCGATGGCAGCGAGCATGGCCGGCATGTCAAGTGAAAAATCCTCCTTCAGCGGCACGCCGACAAATTCCAGGCCGGCGAACTGGGCCGACATGGCATACATGACAAAGCCCGGCACGGGTGCCAGCACCTTGGCGCCTGGCCGGGCGCAGGCCACCGAGACCATGGCGATGAGTTCGTCGGAGCCGTTGCCCAGCACCACATCGTAGCCGGCCGGCACGCCCAGGCGTTCGCAGATCTTTTGCTTGAGCACGTTATAGGACGGCACCGGATAGCGGTTCATCGCCACGTCAGCCAGCACCTGGCCAAGCTGCTGGCGCAGTGCCTCGGGCAGCGAGTACGGGTTTTCCATGGCATCGAGCTTGACCAGGCCGGCGGCATCAGGCACGTGATACGCAGCCAGTGCGCGCACGTCGGTGCGGATGATGGACTCCACCAGCACTGCGGTGCTGGCGGCGAGCTCGTCGCGCGACAGGTTGGCGATGGCCGATGAAGTGGAGCTGGCAGAGAGTTGGTCTAGGGACATGGGAGTTCCGTCATATCAGTTGCTGGTTCAACGGCCAGGACCAGCGGCGCATTTTCGGGCGCTGCCAGCCGCTGGCGAATCATCTTGCAGTATTCGCTGTTGAGTTCAAAGCCGACAAAGTCACGCCCGCAGCGGCGCGCCGCCACGGCCGTGGTGCCGCTGCCCATGAACGGGTCGAGTACCACGCCGCCGGGCGGACACGATGCCTTGATCATGCGCTCGATGATCTCCAGCGGTTTCTGGGTCGGGTGGTCGGCGCGCTCGCGATGTTCGCGGTGCAGCCGCGAGACGCTCCAGACATCCTTGGGATTATGGCCCAGTTCCAGCCACTTGGCGCCGGCAAAGATCGAGCGCGAACGGGCTTTCTTGGTCGGTTCGTCATAGGGCACGCGGATAGCGTCGAGGTCGAAGTGATAGTCGCGGGCCTTGGCAAAAAAACCGATGGTGTCGTGGACCGAGGAATAGCGCCGCACGCTGCCGCCCATCGACGGCACCCGCCGGTCCCAGACAATTTCATTGATCATGGTCAGGCGCTGCTTGAGCATGACGAAGATCTCGGGCGAATAGCGCCAGGTGAGGAAAATATACAGGCTGCCGTTGGACTTGAGCTTGGGCAGGGCGGCGTCGACCCAGCTTTGCGTCCAG
>JBPBPY010000310.1:0-9031 GCA_050954505.1 Janthinobacterium lividum | reverse complement strand
ATCCAGTTACCCGTGGCGTTTTGCGCCGGCATCAGGGAAAACGCGCTGCCGGTACCCGCATCGAGGCCTTGCACATGTCCACGATAACGCACCGTGTTGCCATAGACGTCAGCCGTCACCGTCACCGGCTGATTGATGCGCAGATGCCGTAGCTGCGATTCCTTGAAATTGGCGCTCACCCAGACATGGTCGAGCGAAACCACCGACATCAGCGATCCGCCTGGACTGATGCGTTGTCCAACTTGCGCGCTGCGCCGGGTAACCATGCCGGCAATGGGCGCGCGCAGTTCGGTGCGTGCGGCACCGATGAACGCTTCACGAACCTGCGCTGCGGCAATCATCACATCCGGATGGCTGCTCAGCGACGGGGCGTCCACCAAAGCTTGGCTGCTGGCCAGCTGTTGCTGGGCCACGTTCAAGGTGGCTTGCGCGGCGGCCACGATTTGCTGGGCGTGAATGTATTCTTCCTGCGAGATGGCGCCGGTCTTCGCCAGGGCTGCGCGGCGCGCCATGTCGGCAAGTGCCCGGTCGAGTTCGGATTGGCGCTGCGCGAGGCTGGCGCGCATTTGGCTTGCCGCCGAATATTGGCCACGCACCTGGCGTACGCTCTTGGCCAGTTGTGCTTGCGCCCTTTGCAGCGCCAGGCTTGCGTCGACCGGATTGAGAGACACGAGCACATCGCCAGCGCGAACCATGTCGGTGCTGTCGGCATTGATCGCCGTTACGGTGCCGTTGGTTTGCGGCGTGATCTGCACTACGTTGCCGTCCACGTAAGCGTCTTCCGTGCTTTCAGTACCCTGGCCGGCGAAAAACCAGAACGCTGCTGCACCCAGAGCCATTAACACGACAAGGGTGACGGCGATGGCCGTTCGGTTGTTGGACGCCGTCGTGGGGCCAACGGCTTGTGGGGCAGAAAGTGGAACGGAAGTCATGCGTATCCTGGTTAATCAATCAAAGGGGGGCGTGCTGCATCAATCAAAGGGGCGTGCCGCATTGTCAACGCGTCCTGAGCGTCCAACACACCGCTACCGAGGGCGCGTTGCAGGCTCGCGTCGAGCAGCAGGCTACGGGCCTGCAAATCAACCAGCAAACGCTGCTGGCCCTGGCATTGCAGCGCTGCAGACAGAACTTGCAGATAATTTCCGGTACCAGCCTGGTAACGCTGCAGGGCAAGGTCGTAGCCGATGGTTGAACTTTGCACAGCTTGCGCCTGATCGTTGCGCTGCGCCGCGACCGTTTGCATCGAGGTCAGTACACCCACGACATCCTGCAGTGCGTTGCTTACCCCGAGGTTGTACTGTTCGACCGCAATGTCGTACTCTGCATTGCGCGCGCCCAGGTTGCTGCGCAAGCGTCCGCCATCAAACACCGGCAGCGACACGGCAGGGCCCAGCGAACCAACCCTGCTGCCGATGTCAAAAAAATGGCTTAGATAAATGCTTTGGACGCCGATATAGGACACCAGGCTGACATTGGGATAGAACTGCGCATGGGCGACCTTGATTTCACGTCCAGCCGCTTCGACGCGCCAGCGTTGCGCGACGATGTCCGGGCGGTGCCCAATCAATTCCGTAGGGACCGAAGAAGGCAAACCGGCAAGCTGGTCCAATGGCAGCGACGGGCGCTCGAGTGCCAGGCCGCCATCGGGGCCGGCGCCCATCAAGGCGCCAAGCTGTTGGCGGGTCAAGGAAATGCTTTCTTGCAGTGCCGCAACCTGTTGGCGCGCTGCCGGTACCGCGCCATCGGCGAGCTTGAGTTCAACATCGGAGTCCAAGCCCGCCGCGCGGCGCTGCTGTGTCAATCTCAAAATGTCCTGGCGCTGCGCCTGGGTTTGCTGGGCCAGATCAAGTTGCAGATAGAGCTGGGCTAACCGCAGATAGGTCTGCACCAGACTCGACGAAACCAGCAGCCGCGCAGCCTGGAGTTCGACTTCGACTGCATGTTGGCGATCCAGCGCTGCCTGGAGTGCCGCTTCGTTTTTCCCCCAGAAATCGAAGTCATAGCTTGCGTTGAGCATGACCTCGTCATAGGATTTCCAGCTGCCCGCCAGCGGGGCGGGAAAGGTGCTGTCTTCGCTGTAGCGCTGGCGCGACTCCCGTGCGCCGGCGCTGATTTGCACGCTCCGTGCGGCGTCGGCCACGCCACTGAGTGCCATGGCCAGTCGCACCCGCGCCTGCGCCATGTGCAAGGAGGGACTATCGCGCAGCGCGACGTCCACAAGCCGATCGAGCTGGGGGTCCGCGTAACGGCGCCACCACTGACTGGTTGGCCAGTTGGCCGCCGACGGTGTCCATCCCGACAGCGCTGTGGAGGTTCCCATCTGTGCGGCGTTTATGGGGGCCGACTGCGTTTTAATGGCGCCTTCCTGCGAGGCGCATCCGGCAAGCCATACCACACAGCACGCAGCCAGCAAGCATCGAGTCGGCACTCGTTCTCCCTTGTTCCTCAACATCTTCTCCACAATATGTCAGCATGCGTCGGCGCGGCCATGGTGCATGGCAGCAAAGAAGGACTATATGCCGTGTAGCAAGTCTTGATAAGCCGCACAATTCATGAAACATTGGTGCACATATGCAACAATCGAAGCATGGAAGATCTCAATGACCTGTTCTACTTCGCTGCAGTCGTGCAGCACAACGGATTCTCTGCGGCCGAGCGCGCAATCGGCGTCAACAAGAGCCTGTTGAGTCGCCGTGTGGCCCACCTGGAACGGCAGACAGGCGTGCGCTTGTTGCAACGCTCCACCCGCACACTGACGCTCACCGAAGCCGGCGCCCGTTTCTACAGCCACTGTCAAGCCGTGGTGGATGGCGCTCGCACGACATTCGACAGTGTTGCCGAGATGCGCAAGGAGCCGGCCGGTACGGTGCGCATCAGTTGCCCGGTCGTTATTGCACAGAATTATCTGGCGCCGATCCTGCCTGGCTATATGCTGGCCCATCCCAAAGTCACCGTATTACTGGAAGCGACGGACCGGCCAGTCAACCTTATCGATGAACGGTTTGACCTGGCGTTGCGTTCCGACACCGAAATCTTGGATACCGGTGGCTTGGTGGCCAAGGAACTTGGCGTGGCGCGGCGTATCTTGGTGGCCAGCCCGCAGTTTCTGGACCAGAACACTCGCCCGATCGACCCAGCGCAATTGCCCGGCTACGCGACCATGACGTCGATGGCGTTCGTGGATAATGCCAGTGCACGCTGGGAACTCTGCAATGTGCATGGCCAGCAGCGCCAGGTCCATCTGGCAAGTCGGCTGGTATCCAGTGACCTGCGGGTCCAGCTCGATGCCACCTTGCGCGGCGTTGGCATCGCCTTGCTGCCTG
Organism: Janthinobacterium lividum; assembly: GCA_050954505.1. Taxonomy (GTDB): domain Bacteria; phylum Pseudomonadota; class Gammaproteobacteria; order Burkholderiales; family Burkholderiaceae_D; genus JAQGMO01. Next base: position 5,708 of record JBPBPY010000310.1, on the reverse strand, counting down.
AACCCGTGGTGGCGGCTTCGCTGACAGCTGGATTGCTCGAGCAGGTGCTGCCGGACTGGTCTGGACACCACCACGTCGTGCATCTGGTATATCCGCCACCGCGCGGCATGCTCCCTTCGGTGCGCAGTTTCATCGACTATCTGGTCGTCCATCTTGCCACCAGTATTTTTGGGTACCGCGGCGGCTCGGCTATGCCTTGAACATCGCGGAACAAACTGGTTCGATTGAGTAATTGGTCAGGACGAACTACCCGGTCAGTCCGGCAGCACCAGGAATGGTTCCCGAGGCGATTTCACCATGCAGTACTGCAGCGGAAATGTTGGCGCCATGGCGGTGGATCGTTTTCCCGAAAAAAATCCCGCGACAGCATGATACCGGCGGGATTTCAAAAAGACGGCAAGCCACAACAACGACGGTCATTCAAGCACAGCTCCAGACATGCTTTGCCAGGCATTCAGTGGCACTTCAGTTACCGGAATACAGGGCAGCGTTGGGCGTGCGCGGGTTGTTGCGCGCCTGGACAGCTTCGGCACGGACTTCCTGGCGGGTCCGCGTCAATGCCGGATGGTGCGGGCGCACGCTGTCTTCCGCGTTGCGATCGCTCATGCTCATGCTGCCGTCGGCCACGGCGACCTGCAATTCCTGCCTGACCTGGGCACGGGTCTTGTCGGAAACGAAAGGCTGAGTGGACTGGCTTATCATGGCATCGCTTTGATTGGCGGAAGGATAAACCGATTGAGCGAAAACAGAACCACTGGTGGCAACCACAGCCAGCATCAACACAATTTTCTTGACGAACATTTTGATTCTCCAGAGTTACTTGATAAAAGCTGGCCCGTTGCTTGACGGTAGAACGGGTCCGGCGTCGTCAGGTCGCATTGTTTTTTCTGTGCCTGATCGATGGACACAGTGTATCGATGGGCTGACCAGCGATAAAGACGGCATTACGCAATGGACTGTTGCAACGGCCGTAGCAATCACCTGCTTGAATCGACAAGATAAAACTGGATAAAACATTTCCCGGATTTGCGAAAATACTTGGACAAGCCGGTGGGCTGTCTGATTTGCCGGGCGCTTCAGTCGAGCTGTCCCGACTTGCCAAGTTCTACCAGGGCGTCCACCACGTGGCGCACCTTGGGGCGCAGGTGGGCAGTACGCGGCCAGACCGCATGCACGTCGATCTCACGCTCGGTATATGCATCCAGAACAGTGCGTAACCGGCCGGTTTCGATTTGACTGCGAAACAGCGCCAGCGGCATCTGGCACAGGCCGATACCGTCCACTGCTGCATCGATCATGGCTTGGCCATCACCAATCTGGTAAGTGGGCGGCGGCATGAGCCGCGTCGCCACGCCATCCTGAGACAGATGCCAAGCCAGCGGCTGGCCACGCCGGTGGCCGACGATGCAGCGGTGCAAACCGACATCTTGAGGTGCAAGCGGCGTGCCAAACCTTGCCAGGTATTCAGGCGTTGCACAAATTACCCAACGATGACTGGTCAGCTTGCGCGCCACGATTTCAGTGGAATCTTCCAGTGTGCCAAAGCGAATGGCGAGGTCGACCCCTTCCTCCAGCAAATCAATGACGCTATCGGTAAATGAGAGCGTCATCTGCAATGCGGGGTATTTCTTCGCAATCGCCAGCAACATGGGCAGCACTAATTTGCGTCCGAATGCCACGGGCATATCGACACGCAATCGCCCGGCCGGCACATTCAAGCGTCCACCCAGATTGTTTTCGGCTTCTGCAATGCTTTCAAGCGCCGCTGACCAGACCGAAAAATAGGCCTCGCCATCCGAAGTCAGTGACAAGCGGCGCGTAGTGCGGTGAAACAGCTTGACCCCGAGACGTTCTTCCAGCCTGAACACAGCCTTGCCCACGGCAGACTTGGATATTCCCAGCAATTGGCCGGCTTTGGTGAAGCTCGATGCCTTGGCAACGACAACGAAGGTGGTAATACCGCTTAACGATTCCAATTCACTCATCTGTAGCCATTCAATAAAAAAATCCAAAGCTAATTGTAGAGAATAAGTGGACACTGGGACGAAAAATAAGCTGTTTATCTACTTCGAGATGCACATTACACTGCTCTTCGTCCAACAGCGCATGAGTTGCACATGGCAATGCATACAACGCATCAGCACTGTTCTTTTTGCGCCTGCGACAAAAGATCGATTGTCCCATCTCGCCATTTAACGGAGGAAAAATCATGCCTGTCGTACGCGTAACCTGGTTTGAAGGTAAAGAAGCAAAAGCAAAAGAACTCGTCGCTGCTGAAATCACCGAAAGCATTGTCAAGAATACCGGCACCGATGCCGCCTACATCTACGTGATCTTCGAAGATGTCAAAGCCTCCGACTGGGCCGGCGCCGGAAAAATGTATGGCTAGCGAGCTGTTCTGGGTTTTTACGCTGCAGGTCAACCCAGGCAAATACCAGGAATTCAAGACCCTGGTATCGGCGATTGTCGCTGCAACATCCAGGGAGCCCGCCACACTGGCCTACCAATACAGCGTCAACGCCGACCAGAGTGTCGTCCATATCTACGAGCGCTATCAGAATTCCGATGCATTCGTTCGGCATGTGGAGCAGACCTTCGGCGGCTTTGCCGAGCGTTTCCTGAGCCTGGTCGTGGTGTCATCGCTGGTGGTCTATGGTGCGCCCACGGCCGAGGCCCGCAAGGCGCTGGACACATTCAATGCCACCTACATGACCTTGTTCGACGGATTTTCGCGCTGATTGCTGCGACACAAAATTGCTGCAGCATGGCGCATTGCGCCAGCCATTGGCTGGCAAACTTGCCACAGAAGCCGTGCGATTGATGCTGCCGATCAAGAAGATCTGTTTCCCACGTTCCCTTTCAAAGCGACGCCGTTGCGGCCGATTTCAACGTCCACGTGAGTGACCTTACGTTGACGCACTTCAGAAAAGTCATCCATGTCAAACATTAGTGAAACCATTCAAGCACGTACCTCTGCCAGCCAGTACGATAAAACGCGCACCCTCGATGAAGCCGAAATTATCGAACTGATCACCTTGGCGACACAGGCGCCATCCGCATTCAACCTGCAAAATTGGAAGTTCATCGCCGTGCATGGCGAGGCAGCAAAAGAGAAATTATTGCCTTTGGCATTCAATCAGCCAAAAATTGTCGAAGCGGCGGTCACCTTTATTGTCTGTGGCACGCTGGAACCCCATTTGACACTGCCTGCAGCATTGCGCCCCACCGTGGAAGCCGGCATCATCACCGAGGAAACGTACCAGGGCTGGTTGAGCGCGGTGACGAACATGTACGCCACCAATCCGACCATGCAGCGCGATGAAGCCATTCGTTCGGCCTCCCTTGCCGGCATGACGTTGATGCTGGCAGCGCAAGGCAACGGCCTGATTTCGTGCCCGATGATTGGCTTCAATGCAGCCGCCGTGGCCGAGCAATTCAGTTTGCCTGCCACCGATATTCCGGTCATGCTGATCACGGTTGGCTATGCTGCCGAAGGCAACTGGCCGAAAAAGCCGAGAAAAGCCGTGCGCGACATCCTGCACTTTGTCTGATTTCCCCCATTGGTGAAAGCAGCGCCGGCCACCGTCATCATGGCCGGCTGTTCATGACTACTTGCATGACAGCCACGCCGCGCAATCATCCCGCGTGACCGTCGGCATCGACGCCGGTGGTGGCAAAGCGTTCGCGATACAGCTTGGGCGTGATCCCGAGCTTTTTGAGGAACACGCGCCGCATATGAGCCTCATCACTGAAACAGGCCCGCGCAGCGATCGATTTGATCGGCAATGCCAGGTCTGCCAGCAATTGCGTGGCCCGTTCAAAGCGACAGGCTTCGATGAATTCCTGCGTGCTTAATCCGACTTCCTGATGAAACACCCGAGCAAAATGCCGTTCGCTCATCATCGCCTTTTCCGCCAGCTGCGCAACAGTGAAACGTTCCTGCAGATTGTCCAGGATCAAATTCTGTAATGCCCGAATGTTCGGGCGGGCGGTGCGTTCGCTGAGTAGGTGCGCGCTGAACTGCGATTGCCCGCCTGGACGCTTCAGGTAGACCACCATTTCGGTGGCAACTTCAAGCGCCAGTTCACGCCCGAAATCTTCTTCGACCAATGCCAGCGCCAGGTCCATGCCGGCGGTAACACCGGCCGATGTCCACAAGTTACCGGCCCGAATGAAGATCGCATCGGCATTCACCTGCACAGCGGGAAATTGCGCCTGCATGCGTTCAGCCACACTCCAATGGGTGGTCGCGCGCTTGCCATCCAGCACCCCGGCTTGCGCAAGAAAAAATGCACCAGAACACAGGGCCGCCATTCGCGGAATGCGCGCACTGACTTCGGCGACCCACTCCACGATGGCCGCACCATCGGCCAGGGCAGCCTGAATATGGCGCGCACCGACGATAATTGCGCTGTCGGGCAAAGCCAGAGTACTTAATACCTTGGTTGCCTCCAGCGACATCAAGGTGTCGGAAGGGATGGCTCCGAGACGGCTGGAGACGATACGCACATCATAACCAGGCGGCTGATGGTGCCGTTGCAGATGCAGATTGGCGTATTCGAAGACCGACATCGGTCCGATGGCCTCCATTGCTTTGAACCCGGGATACACAATGATGTCCACGGTTCTCGCCTGCATGGAATTCTGGATGGATGACTCGATGGAAAGCGGTTTGTTCATGCAGCGATCAAGACCTTGAAGATTTGAAAATACAGCCATAGTGCCATCGGATCCTGCCATTCTTCATGGTATTCCAACTCATTGCATCGCCTGCGCTCGATAATTCATGTTCGAAACTACCCCACCAGCAAGCGAGGAACCGAATGAAAACCAAAGCAGCCGTTGCATGGAAAGCAGGCGCACCATTGACAATCGAAGAAGTCGATCTGCAAGGGCCTCGCGCCGGCGAAGTTCTGATCGAACTCAAGGCCACAGGCATTTGCCACACCGATTATTACACGCTTTCGGGCGCCGATCCGGAAGGCATCTTCCCTGCCATCCTGGGTCATGAAGGTGCTGGCGTGGTGGTCGACGTGGGACCCGGCGTGACCAGCTTGAAAAAAGACGATCACGTCATTCCGTTGTATACGCCGGAGTGCCGCCAGTGCAAATTCTGCCTGTTGCAAAAGACCAACTTGTGCCAAGCCATCCGGTCGACCCAGGGCCGCGGCTTGATGCCCGACGCCACCAGCCGCTTTTCGCTGGACGGAAAACCGCTGTTCCATTACATGGGCACGTCGACCTTTGCCAATTACATCGTGGTGCCGGAAATTGCCCTGGCCAGAATTCGCCAGGATGCGCCGTTCGACAAGGTTTGCTATATCGGCTGCGGCGTGACTACCGGCGTGGGTGCCGTGCTGTTTTCGGCCAAGGTGGAAGCCGGCGCCAATGTGGTAGTGTTCGGCCTGGGCGGCATTGGCCTGAACGTGATCCAGGCTGCCAGGATGGTTGGCGCCGACAAGATCATCGGGGTCGACATCAATCCGGCACGCCAGGACATGGCGCGCAAGTTCGGCATGACGCATTTCATCAATCCCAAAGAAGTCGACGACGTTGTCGACGCCGTGGTGCAAATCACCGATGGCGGCGCTGACTACAGTTTCGAGTGCATCGGCAACACCACCACCATGCGCCAGGCGCTCGAGTGCACGCACAAAGGCTGGGGCAAGTCCTTCATTATCGGCGTGGCAGCGGCAGGCCAGGAAATC
>JBPBPY010000267.1:0-9038 GCA_050954505.1 Janthinobacterium lividum | reverse complement strand
AAATTGACTTTCAGAAGCGAATCCTCCGACAGCTCGAACTCTCTCATTCCAAGCGAAGAGAGTTGTGGATACGAGGAATAGGGATTTGAAACAGCTTTGGCATCAAACAAACTCATAAGGAGTTCGTTGCGTTGAAACCTTGGATCAAGCAAAAGAAAGTTCTCGGAAATTGTATTTAAAAGCGAGACGAATTCATGAGGCGATCTTGGCGTTGACAGCAGCGTTAGATCAAAAACATTTGTTCGAAACATGGCCGATGTTTGAGATGACAATGATTTCTCGGAGGTTTGCTCAAAAAGCGTAGCCAGTCGCAATTGCGTTTGGCTAAAATTGTCCGGTTCCGGCATTGCAACGCTAGGATTCGCTCTCCTCGAAGAAATGCTCTCCAATTCGAGTGCATAAGCAATGCAGGCGTCGCAAAGGGCAGACGTGAACACTAAATGCCGGATGAGGCCGATCATGGATTTCATGGTAGTCGTCTTAAAGGCTTCGTTACCTTGAAGGCTTAGGTACAAATGCTAAAAGATTCATGGCTTCTTTGACGTTGTCTGGAAAACCGCCAGAAATAATGAGGTGTGCCATTCCGTGAGCGAACAATGTGGCCAGCTAATTTTGTCCAAGCTCGGAATTCGTGAGGCAACCTCTTTCACCTGCATCCACGAAGATGGATTTCTATGTCGCTCCGATGCCAGAACCCGCGGCTCCCACTTTCATACTACTCACTGGTTAACCGTCTAATTCGAGGTCCAGTGAACAGCAATGACTGGTCAGTTAATCTGATCATTGCTTCAGCAGAGCCTTAATCTGAATTAGCTGGATCATTGCCCCTCAGTCGCAGCATTTGAATTGCATCTGTCGTCAGAGTTTCCACGTTCATTTTTCCTGTTGAAGAATTTTGATGGTTCGGACAGTCCCGTTACGGTTGAGCTCAATTTCCACCTTGGATGTCGATTGATCTGTTTCAAAAAAGTAACGAACCGAAAAATACCCTTTTGCATGTGTTGGCGGCGAACGCCTCATCGCTGCCTCCATATTTTCAATGGGTCCAATCACACCAGGCATGCCTAACGGATCTTCCCACTCCCCATTTGCGCCAAAACCATACTCTACGCGTTCCACAGTAAAAGGATTTCTTCCGAGGATGTGTAAAAGCTTAACGACGCCGAACGCGTGCGCGCATCCAAGTCAGTTCTATCGATGAAGCTGAGAATAATGGCGTTGGATTTAAACGAATTTCGAAATAATGAATTGTCGAGCGGGGTAATCTTTTTGAAGTGAAGTCCTTTTGTTCGAGAAACATATGTGAGGGGGTCAGAAATCAACCCGGGCCCGAATAACTTGAGCAAGAATGCCTCGTCCTGGAACTGATGCCGGAGCAAAAGCGCATTTTCTGAAATCGTGTTTAGCAGCGTGAGAAACTCCTGCGAGTTCCTTGGCGATTGCAGTTGCTGCAGATCAAAAGAGCTTTGAGCAACCTTTGCCACACTTCGGTCCCTATCAATCGGAAATGTATTTTGCAATCCAATTCCTTGCCCAATGCAGAAATGAGTAAGCATTGATGTGATCGTCAAAGACCGAAGCAGGAATATCCCGCACTTCATGAAATGACCTTTACATTGCTTTATAAAAATGACTGTTGCAGCTCCAAATATTCTTTTGTTGCGCCGGCTCCTTTATCAGTACTGATGATCTGCAGGATAATGTGGCAATTTGATACGAGAATAAATGTCCGCCCAGATAAAAGCCCTGTAAGAAACAATTGAACGCTACCGTGACGGAAGCGAATGCAAAGAGATCTCAACAAAAATTCTTTCCGAAATTCCAGCTTCGAATTGTCGTCAGTGTGACGTTCGTCTTACAGAACCGACTCTGTGCTGTTCAAAGATGAAAGGGTCAACCATGAGAGGTCGAATATCGTTGACAATCTGCGTAATTTCACTTCACGAGTTAGTAACGCGTTTTACACCCTTGTTCCCAAAATGTGAAAACAATTTCAAGTTGCTGTTTGATTGGATTGACATGCCAGGCAAGTAGAAGGACAGATTTTTGTAACCGTATCGACTTCTTCAGATAGACGTGCACTTGCAATTGCAACATCGGTAAGGTGAAATTATTTTTCCCGTTGGTGGATGAAAATTCGACGAACATTCCCGCGCTGATTTAATTCGATATCAAATCTGGATGTATATTTCTGATCATCATGAACATATTGGAGATGGACGAACCCCTTGGCGTGGGATCGGCGCTCGGGTCGCAAATATTCCCCGGCATTTTCGAAAGATGGCGCCGAATTATTCCTCGCTGCCGGATCCCACTCCTCATTCGGCGCTCCCAGCGTTTCTTCAATCATTTCTGCCGAAAATGGATTTCCCAATGAAGAGGTCGAAAAATTGAAAGAAGCGCCTGTTTTTTCCGGCTTTTGATCTGAATACTTTGCAAATCTCAAGCTCATTGGTGAAGCGCGTAGCGAGGTTTTCAAAAGTGAATTATCTTCAGGAACAATTTTTCTATATCCAAGCCCTTTCACTTTTTGAAATGCTTCATCCGGATCGATCAGTTTGCATGGCCCAAACAAACGCAACAGCGTTTTGTCATCTTTAAAATTGGAATCAAGTAATAGGAAATTTTCTGAAATCGTTTGAAGTAATTTCAAGAACTCATGCGGCGTTCGTGGTGGCGACAATGTATCGAGATCGAATTCGCTTTTCTGAGGAATACCATTGTGACCATCGGCAAGAACGTTTGCGGCAACGGGCCCTTGGAACGCATGAGCGGAATTGCTTGCAACGATCAATAATAGCGTTGACAAAAATACCCAAACCTCATGACGGATTTTTCCCATAATTTTCGTCTAGCGGAGCCTGGGGAAACGCATCACCTTTGATAAAACAGATTCAGACTGAAAACGGGAATCAAGTAACACAAAGTTTTCAGACAGTGTTTTCAACACGCTCAGGAATTCTATTGCATCGCTTGGACTTTTCAATTGATTGAAATCGAAACCTTGCGTTTCTGTTTTGGCAATTCCAATGAGCTTGAAATTTTTGACAGGTTTGACCAGGAATTGCGCAGCAGCATTCATGCTGAAAATCGTTGCCGCCAAAAATGTGAAAATCGAGATTGATCGCCGCGTCCCTCCCATCCACAAGGCTGTGGAACGGCAGACATTCAGAAAATTTCTGCAAGCCATATTTACCCCGCATTACGCGAACAATGATTGGCGTTTCAAGCCTTCGCTGTTTATCGATTTAAGCGCAGGTTTAGTAACAGACAAGAGATTCGAGTTCCCAACCATTGAGCAGTATTTCAGGGTTCCACCTCGAGGATCGGCGACGCCGTTGAGCATGGCAAGCGGCATCCCTGGCACGCCACTTGCTCAATACAAGTGATCTCCAGTAGTTGCCAGTAGCAACTTTTCAGCCCTGCCCCGCAAGTGCAGGGCTTTTTTTTTATCGAGTGAATTTAAATAAATTGATGCACTTGTAAGGTGCGATCAAATGCCAGCGTTTGGTGCGCTGTCATCTCAAGATGGGGAGCTGTTTCCTGCTCGATGATCGTCAAGCTACTTGTGTTGCCAAGGGATAATGCTACCGGGACAGGCAGCGATAGTCAGTCATCGTCATATCCCAGCCTTGGGGATGGCTGGTCAGCCTGGCATGTGCGCCCTGCGGCAAGGTAACCTTGTCGGCGACATGTCCGAACGGCAGTCCGGTCAAAACCGGAATCGGCAAAACCGAGCGCAAATAAGCCAGCATGGCGGCAAAGTCGTAGCCGTTTTCAATCTCGCCCAGGCGATACGATGTAAATTCGCCCAGCAGCACTGCAGACTGGCGAGCGAGGATTCCGCATTGCGCCAGCTGCAGCAACATGCGTTCGATTCGATACGGATGTTCCCCGACGTCTTCGATGAACAGGATGCCGCCATTCATCAACGGCATCCACGGCGTGCCGATCAGACTGTTGACCATTGCCAGGTTGCCGCCCCATAGCGTTCCTTCCACTTCCACCAGCGGATTGCCAGGCGCACTCACTGCGATGACCTGTTCCGGGCCGTTGACGCAATGCCAGAAATGATTCATGGTGAAGTCACTCATGACCTCGCGTGAAAAATCGCTGCAGATCATGGGTCCGGCAAAACTGCCCGCAGCCGATTGCCGCCCAGCCCGGGCCAGCAATCCGAGCTGCAAGGCAGTAAAATCACTGTGGCCGACAAAGAGCTTGCCGCTTTCGGCGAGAAGGGGAAAATCAATGGCAGGCAGCAGCCGCGTGAGCCCATACCCTCCACGCAGCGCGAGGACGATCTGGACATCGGCATCGTTTGCCGCAGCATGAATCTGCGCCAGGCGCGCGCCATCGTCAGCGGCAAAACGCTGGAACGCGACCCTGCTGTCGGAATAGCCGGAATAGTCGTTCACGTTTGCCCCACGGGCGCGCAAGCCATCCAAGGCGCGCGTGACGGCGTTGATGTCGCGGGCCTGGCCACTTGGCGCGATGATGGCAATGCCCAGACCAGCGAGGTCCTGCGCAGGCCGAACTGTCAGGGCGATCGATGGGTTCGGTTCGCGGGTCAGGTCTGGACGCTCAACCATGCCCGCCTTTCGACAGCGCAGCGGCAGTCTGCTTGGCCAGCCGCCGCCCGGAAAAAAAGTCTTTCAGCACCTGCGCGCACTCGCCGGCCAGCAATCCTCCCTCGACACGGGCATGATGATTGAGCCTGGTTTCGGCGAACAGATCAAGCACCGAACCGCAGGCACCTGTCTTCGGGTCAGCTGTGCCATAGACGATGCGCGCCAGCCGCGCGTGCATCATGGCGCCGGCGCACATCACACAGGGCTCCAGCGTGACATACAGCACACAGTCAGGCAGGCGGTAATTGCCCATCACGGCGCCAGCGGCGCGCAACGCCATGATTTCGGCATGCGCCGTCGGGTCGTGCAGACCGATCGGCTGGTTGAAGCCGCTTGCAACCACGCGGCCATCGTGCACCAGCACGGCGCCGACCGGCACTTCGCCGCTGGCAGCAGCGAGCCGGGCTTGGTCCATGGCCAGGCGCATGAACCGTGCATCGGTGTCTGCACTTGCGTCGGAGCCGACCTGCGCATCATTCCCTCCCATTGTCACCGCCTGCGCCCTTGCGCTGTCAGTGCACCGGTGGTACCGGCGCCACGGCACCGGAACTGCCGGGTTTGGCCAGCACCTCGCCGACCATGGGCTGTTCGGCCGTGACTTCGGCCCAGCAATTCGGCGTTTCATGCAACACCAGCTTGTGCAAACGCAGGCCGGTACCATAGTGATTGCCATAATGGTCGCGAAACGCCAGTTGCAGGATGTCGAAGGCCACGCGCGCCAGGTTTTCCACCGTGGGAATGCGGTCGATGACCACCGTCTTGTGGCCTGGAATGCTTTCCAGGAATTCCCGCACCACGGTGTCCTTGTCATAGGCGATGAAAGCATGGTCCCAGACATCGACCAGGTGTTTTTTTGCCAAGGCCTTGACATCGGAAAAATCCATGATCATGCCGCGGTCGGAACTGCCCTCGACATCGATGACATTGCCCGACAGCGTGATTTCCAGCGTGTAGCGATGACCATGCAGATTGCGGCATTGACTCTTGTGGTCGGGAATGCGGTGGCCGGCGTCGAATTCCAGCTTGCGGGTGATGGTGATCATGAACCTGTCCGTTACGGTATTTGTAGGAGTTTATGGGTTTGCAGGCTGAGCTTCCAGCGCGGATTGGCCTTGCACGCCTCGATGGCCAGCCGGGTATTGGCTTCGGCATCGGGACCGTCCATCGGCTGGACAAAAAAATGCAGGAAGTCGAGCTGGGCATAATCATCCAGCACCTGCGCCGCCTGCGGTATGACAACCTTCAGTTCGCTGCCGCGCGTAACGGCCAGCGGCGCGCCCATTTTCGGACTGACGCAAATCCAGTCGACCCCGGCCGGCACCTCCAGGGTGCCATTGGTTTCGATGGCAATCTCGAAGCCGCAGCCGTGCATGGCTTCGATCAGCGCCGCATCGAGCTGCAGCAATGGCTCGCCGCCGGTAAACACCACATATTTGCTGCGCTGGTAGCGTGCTGGCCACAAGCTGTCGATCAGCGTGGCCACCTCGGCGGCACTGCGGTATTTGCCACCGCGTTCACCATCGGTGCCTACGAAGTCGGTATCGCAAAAGCGGCACACTGCAGTGGCGCGATCGCTCTCGCGCCCGCTCCAGAGGTTGCAGCCGGAGAAGCGGCAGAACACTGCCGGCCGGCCTGCCTGGGCGCCCTCGCCCTGCAATGTATAGAAAATTTCCTTGATGCTGTAGGTCACTGGACTTCTTTCGGATCGATCAAACCAATACTCGTATGCAGCGTAAAACCCGCCGCGTGCGTCATTTTCTCATTGATTGACGCAGGAGGTCCGGTTTTACGGCAGAAAGCGCGGTTTCCCCGCCGGCTCATGCCAGCCGATCGATGCAAGGACTGACCGAGGCGGGGCAGTTTCGATAGTTGGCACAGCTTGCGCTGGCTCAACCGCAGTCAGTAGCAGGCTGCTATTGTTTCAGCGACCATCACCCCTATCTGGAATTCACCCGGATAAGGTTGCCAGCCGTCCAGCCGTGCTGCGAATTGCCACCCAGCCGGCAGCGCAAACCCGGAAGAATGCAACAACAGGAAACTTCATGTCAGACATGGTCGTAGCGCGTCCGGAAGGTTTGTATTGTGTGCCAGGTGATTTTTACATCGATCCCTGGCGGCCGGTGCCGCGCGCCATCATCACCCATGGGCATGCCGATCATGCCCGGGTGGGCCACGGTCATTATCTTGCCGCCACGCCTGGGGCAGGCATCCTCAAGTCGCGTCTGGGCGACATTCATCTCGATCCGCTCGATTATGGTGAAGTCATCAGCCACAATGGTGTGAAGATTTCGCTTCACCCAGCTGGCCATGTGCTGGGCTCGGCGCAAGTGCGTCTTGAGCACCAGGGCGAGATCTGGGTCGCCTCCGGCGACTACAAGGTCGAGGACGACGGTACCTGTGCGCCGTTCGAGCCGGTGAGCTGTCATACCTTCATCACCGAATCGACATTTGGCCTGCCGATCTACCGCTGGCGCAAACAGGCGGAACTGTTTGCCGACATCGACGGCTGGTGGGCGGCCAATGCCGATGCAGGACGCGCCAGCGTGCTGTACTGCTACTCGTTCGGCAAGGCCCAGCGCATTCTCAAAGGGGTCAATGCCGCCATCGGGCCGATCTTTTGCCACGGGGCCGCTGAACCGCTGAACAATGTCTACCGCGAGGCGGGCGTGCTGCTGCCACCCACTGCCCTGGCCAGTGATGCCACCAGCCGCGATGAATTCCGCCGCGCCCTGATCATTGCTCCACCGTCGGCCGCCGGCACGCCGTGGATGCGCCGCTTCGGCGACTACAGCGATGCTTTTGCCAGCGGCTGGATGCAATTGCGCGGTGCGCGCCGGCGCCGTTCGGTCGATCGCGGTTTTGTATTGTCCGATCATGCCGACTGGCCCGGGCTGATGTGGGCCATCAAGCAAAGCGGTGCCCAGCGCGTGGTCGTCACCCACGGCCAGATCGGCGTCATGGTGCGCTGGCTGTGCCAGAACGGTTTGGACGCCGGTGCCTTTCACACGGAGTACGGCAGTGAGGACGATGAAGCCGCGCCGGCGGAGTCGCTCAAGCCGATCCGCGTGAGCGAAGCCAGTGAAGCGGGCGAAACTGGTGAAGCCGCTGAAGACAGTCAAGCCAGCACGGACAGCGCGGCGCTGGCCTTGGACGACAGCGCGGCGCCATTCGGGCACGCTGCTTCCAAGGCTGATGCAGGCACGGCGGCAGTCACCGGACAGCCGTCGCCCGGCCTTGCTGCGCGTGCCGCGGGAAAGGACAACTGATCCGCCATGCGCTCCTTTGCCCGCCTCTTCAATGCCCTTGACAGCACCACCGCCACCAGCCGCAAGCTGGAAGCGCTGGAAAATTATTTCCGCACGGCCAATCCCGCCGATGCCGCCTGGGCGGTGTATTTCCTGGCTGGCGGCAAACCGCGCCAGGCCGTTCCCGTCAAGCTCATGCGCGCCTATGCAGTCGAGCGCGCCGGCATCGACGACTGGCTGTTCGATGAGAGCTATCATGCAGTAGGCGACCTGGCCGAAACCATCGCCCATATCCTGCCGCCACCCCAGCGCGCCAGCGACCTCGGTCTGGCGGTCTGGCTCGAGCAACGCATCTTGCCGCTGCGTGGGGCCACGCCCGAGACCATCCGCGAAGCATTGTTCGGTTATTGGGACGAACTTGACTGGGATGAGCGCTTCCTGCTGACCAAGCTGATTTCCGGCGGCTTTCGCGTCGGCGTTTCCAAACTCCTGGTCACCCGCGCGCTTGGTACTGTTGCCGGCATCGATGGCAAGCTGGTCGCACAGCGCCTGATGGGCTGGATCGACGGCGCCGCCGACCTGGCCAGCCGCCCGAGCGCCGAGCGCTACCTGCAGCTGATTGCCGCCCAGGAAGAAGGCGACCATGTTCCCATGGGCGGCCACCCCTATCCGTTCTTCCTGGCCCACCCGCTGCAAGCCGACCCACAGACCCTGGGCGCACTGGAAAACTGGATGGTGGAGTGGAAGTACGACGGCATCCGCGCGCAGCTGGTTTGCCGCCAGGACCGCAACTGGCTCTGGTCGCGTGGTGAAGACCTGATCAGCGAGCGGTTTCCCGAACTCAGCGCCCTGACCCTGCCCGACGGCACGGTCATCGACGGCGAAATCCTGATCTGGAAAAATGATGCGCCGGCGCCGTTTGCCGACCTGCAGAAACGCATCGGCCGCAAGACGCTGTCGAGCAAGATGCAGACTGAATTGCCGGCGGTGATGATTGCCTACGACTTGCTGGAACTCGATGGCTTCGACATTCGATCACGGCCGCAGTCGGCACGCCGCCTGCTGCTGGAACAATTGATTGCCATGGTCGATGAACCGGCATTGAAACTTTCGCCGGTGATCAATGCGGCCAACTGGCGCGAACTGGCATTGCTGCGTGAAGGCT
>JBPBPY010000229.1:0-9062 GCA_050954505.1 Janthinobacterium lividum | reverse complement strand
TCCAGACCCGGCCGCGGATCTGCGACTTGGCATTGTAGGCCGCGCGGGCCAGGAACTTGCCCGAGGATGAATGCACCAAGGCAGTGGCGCCGGGGGTCATCTTTTCCTGCGGCTTGCCATCGACGCGCTCGACTGCCGAAGCATAGATCCAGGGCTGGCGTTCGAGCAGGCTTTTTTCCTTGCCTTGTTTGATGGTAATGATCAGCATGAGACGGGTAAGTTGAGAAATTGAGAGGGTACAGCAAGAGGCCAGTGACTCGAATAACCAGGCGCACGAACGGGAGCAATGGCATGAAGAGCAACCGCCGAATGCATCGAGAGGAATGAACCCGCACTGCAGAGGAATGAACCCGCACCGCAAAAGGAAACCCGTTTCGAAATGCAAAAAGCCCGCCGAAGCGAGCCTTCAATTCACTACATTCAAATCAATCAAAAACCCATGCTATCTGCGTGGTGCCTCTGATTCATCAGCAACCCGTGCTATCTGCGCGGTGCCCCTGATTCCCGGATTTCAAAACCCATGCTATCTGCATGGTGCCCTGTTGGCCTTGTTACGAAATGACTGCTTAACGTGCACATCCTTGCTGGACGTTTTGTAATTAATCAACTGGGCGTAGACTATCATGCTTTATCAATCCTGCCTAGCAATTTCTTTGCCTGATTTCCGATGTGTCGGCTTGCTGGCCAAAAAAAGGCGCTGGCCAAATGTGACGAAAAGTGTGCAAAACGCTGGATTTTTTCAAATCCCGTTATACTTCACTATCGTTACTGGAGAATCTGCATGAAGAAAACTTTGCTGTGGGCAATGCTGTCGCTGGCGTTCGTAGCGCAAGCCAATGCGCTGGAAGCCGCTGCGCCGCCCACGCTGGCGCCTTTGAAATCCCAGGCGCAGGCAGCCAACCTGACGGCGCAGATTTTCACCCGGTATCACTACAAGCCCAC
The DNA here is from genome assembly GCA_050954505.1 of Janthinobacterium lividum. GTDB lineage: Bacteria > Pseudomonadota > Gammaproteobacteria > Burkholderiales > Burkholderiaceae_D > JAQGMO01. The sequence continues at coordinate 8,120 of JBPBPY010000229.1, read as the reverse complement.
CCCGCTCGACAATGCAATGTCGGTCAAGATCTTCGACCGCTACCTGAAATCGCTCGATCCCGACCGGCTGTTCTTCCTCCAGACCGACATCGATAATTTCAGCCGGGCGCGCGACGATCTTGACGACGCCATCCTGGCAGAAGATTTGCGCATCCCGTTCGAGATGTTCAACATCTATGAAAAGCGCGTCACCCAGCGCCTGATCTACGCACGCGAACTGCTCAAGGGCGGCTTCGAATTCCAGTCGAACGAGAGCTACCAGACCGATCGCGAAAAAGAGCCGTGGGTGACGTCGGAGGACGCCATGCGCGACCTCTGGCGCAAGCGCGTCAAGAATGACTGGCTGCGCCTGAAACTGGCCGGCAAGGATGACAAGAGCATTCGCGAGACGCTCGACAAGCGCTACGCCAATTCCCTGGCGCGCGCCTACAAGTACAAGAGCGACGACGTGTTCCAGATGTTCATGACGGCGTATTCGAATTCGGTCGAGCCGCATACCGATTACCTCGGGCCCCGTGCCTCGGCGGACTTCGACATTTCGATGAGCCTGTCGCTGGTCGGCATTGGCGCCGTGCTGCAGGAGCGCGACGATTACGCCACCATCCGCGAGCTGGTGCCGGGTGGCCCGGCTGCCTTGTCGGCCAAGCTGGCCGTCGGTGACCGCATTGTCGCCGTTGCCCAGGGCGCCGATGGCGCAATGACCGAAGTGGTTGGCTGGCGTGTCGACGATGTGGTCGGCCTGATCCGCGGCGCCAAGGACTCCGTGGTGCGCCTCGACGTGCTGGCAGCCGGCGCTAACCCCGACAGCCCGCACAAGCTGGTGTCGCTGGTGCGCGCGCGCATCAGCCTGGACAAGCAGGCCGCCCGCAAGACCATCATCCAGGTCAAGGACGGCGGCGTGACAAAGCAGGTGGGCGTCATCACGCTGCCGACCTTCTATCAGGATACCGAAGCCCGCGGCAAGGGCGACCGCGCCTACAAGAGCGCCACGCGCGATGTGACGGCGCTGCTCGAAGAACTGAAGAAAGACAAGGTCGATGGCGTGCTGATCGACTTGCGCAACAATGGCGGCGGTTCGCTCGATGAAGCAGTGGAACTGACCACCTTGTTTACCGGCCAGGGGCCGGTGGTGCAAATCCGTAACAGCCAGGGCGGCATCAAGGTCGAGAGCAGCAAGTCGGGCAAGCAGGTCTGGTCCGGACCGTTGGGCGTGATGGTCAACCGCGGTTCGGCCTCGGCGTCGGAAATCTTTGCGGCGGCAATCCAGGATTATGGCCGTGGCGTGATCATCGGTGAGCCGAGCTTTGGCAAGGGCACCGTGCAAAGCCTGGTCAATCTCGACGACATGGCGCACAACGACAAGCCGAAGTTCGGCGAGTTGAAGATGACGATTGCACAGTTTTTCCGCATTAACGGCGGCACCACCCAGCTGCGCGGCGTGACGCCCGACATCGCTTTCCCGATCATGTCCGACAACGAGCATTTTGGCGAATCGAGTTATGAAAACGCCTTGCCGTATTCGACCATCAAGCCGGCGACGTTTACTGCCGGCGACATCACGGGCATCGTGCCGCAGTTGCAGGCACCGCACCTGGCGCGCATCGGCAAGGACAAGGAATTCCAGTACCTGATCGATGACATCAACGAAGTCAAGGCCCTGCGCAAGAAACGCACGATTTCCTTGAATGAAGCCGAGCGGCGCCGTGAACGCGATGCCGAAGAAGCCAAGCTCAAGCTGCGCACCAAGAACACCATTGCCGACGCAAAGAAAAAGCCGGGCAAGAACGAGCCGACCGCAATCAAGAAGTCATCGAGCCAGGACACTGGCTTGCTGGCCGATGAGCGCAGCCTCAGTGACGAATTGGCTGCTGAAAAGGCCGCCAAGGATGCCAAGGATCCATGGCTCGATGAAGCCGCCCAGATCATTGGCGATGAAGCCGGTGTGATGGGGGCGCTGGCCACGGCCAAAACGGCACCGCGCGCTGCTTCTGCAGCTGCTGCACCGGCAGCACCGGCGGCGCCTGTACGGTAAATTTTTCAGGAAACAGATGATGATGTTCAACCATGTAGAAGCTTATCCCGGCGACCCGATCCTGACCCTGATGGAGCAGTTCCTGGCTGATCCGCGGCCCCACAAGGTCAACCTCGGCATTGGCCTGTATTACGGTGAAGACGGCCGCATTCCGGTGCTGCCCAGCGTGCGCGCGGCGCAGGAGATTCACGCTGCCAGGGAACTGCCGCATACCTATCTGTCGATGGAAGGCCTGGCGGCCTACCGCGAAGGCGCGCAGAAGCTGGTCTTCGGCGCCGGCAGCGACGCTGTCAGGAGCGGGCGCATCGCCACCATGCAGTCGATTGGCGGTTCCGGCGCCTTGCACATTGCCGGGCGCTTCATCAGGCAGTATCTGCCGCAAAGCAAGGTCTACATCAGCGACCCGACCTGGGACAATCACCGTGCGCTGATCGAATCGGCCGGCGTCACCGTGCTGACCTATCCGTATTACGATCCGGCCACCAATGGCTTGAAATTCGACGCCATGCGCGACGCCATCGATGGCCTGGACGCCGGATCGATCATCCTGCTGCAGCCGTCGTGCCACAATCCGACAGGCGTTGACCTCGACCGCGCGCAGTGGCAGGAATTGATCGGCGTGATGCAGAAGCGCAAGCTGCTGCCCTTCATCGACATGGCCTATCAGGGTTTTGGCGCCGGCATGGAAGACGATGCCTGGCCGATCCGCACCATGGTCGACGCCGGCATGACGCTGTTTGTCAGCAATTCGTTTTCGAAAAACTTTTCGCTGTATGGTGAACGAGTCGGCGCCTTGTCGATCGTTTGTGCCAACGCCGAGGAAGCCGGCCGCGTACTGGGCCAGCTCAAGTCGCTGGTGCGCAGCGGCTACTCCAGCCCGCCATCGTTTGGCGCGCAGATCGTCGCCGTTGCCTTGCAGGACGAGCGCATCAAGGCAATGTGGCAGGCCGAGGTGCAGCAGATGCGCGAGCGCATCCAGGAAATGCGCATCACCTTGCGCGCCGAGCTGGAACAGCTGGTGCCTGGCGTTTCGGCCAGCTACCTGACTGCACAGCATGGCATGTTCAGCTATACCGGCTTGCCGGCAGCGCAGGTCGATGCGCTGCGCAACGATCATGGCATCTACCTGGTGCGTTCCGGCCGGGTGTGCCTGGCTGGTTTGAATCACAAGACCGTGGGACTGGTTGGTGAAGCATTTGCCGATGTGGTTGCGCGCGACCCCAGCTGAACTTCAAGCGCTGCCGGCGGGTTCGAGGGTTTGACCAGTTTCACACGTTTGACTTGCTTCATTCGTTTCACCATCAGGAGCGTTTTGCAAACGCTCCTGTTTTTTTTGCCTTCCTCTGTTCCGGTTTTTCGTCGCGGTCGAATCGTCACATCGGTCCGGCGTTCCAGGAGCATGTCACGGGCGCGGGTACGGTGACCCATCCTTGTGATGGAAAACCCAGCCGTCTGCACTCTGCACTGCCACCAGGTCGTCGCGCGGGTAATCGACCTGGTCGCCTGGCTTGCGATCGCCGACTTCAAGATAGGTCGCTGCAGCCTCGCTGCGGTTGATCAGCTGATGGGCAGTGGCGCCGGCCGCAAAGCCGTAACAGTCGCCCGCCACCAGCGTTGTTTCACCGCCGTCATGGACCATGACCACTTCACCACTCAACACCAGAATGAATTCATCCTGCACAGCGTGCGAGTGAAACAGCGCAGAAAGCGTAGCCGGCGGCAGCGTGACATGGTTGACGCCAAAATTACGCAAACCAAACAGGTCTCCCAGTGGCCGCTTGATGCGTCCACTCATCATCGAGGCAAACGGTTCGGGATAATTCGACGGCTTGGTGCGGGCTGCTGCCTGCGTCATTTTCACTGCTGCAAATGCGACAGATTCTGTCGGCATCACATTCTCCTTCGAAAAGGCATCTGGCCGGGTTTGATGCGATAGCGCAAACGCTATTTTCCCAGCTTATCTACACTTGTCTATCGAGAGTTGCACGACAGACAAATGATGCTTGTCGTTTTTCAATAAACCACTCAGGAGACGACCATGGATTCCATCAATAAAAACCAGCCCGAAGATAATTTTGAAAACCTTGCCGGTAGCAAGGCGATTGAAAAACTCAAGGACTTGAGCAAGGATCAAACCTGCTTTTTCGTCACCAATGAAACCAACAGCCAGACCGGCGGCGTGCGTCCAATGGGCGTGCTGGATGTCGATGACAGCGGCAATATCTGGTTCATGAGTGCCTCGGACAGCCACAAGAATGCGGCCATCGCCCAAGACCCGTCGGTGAAGCTTTTTTTCAAGGGTTCCGATCACGCCGAATTCCTCAGCCTTGAAGGCCGCGCCACCATTTCCACCAGCAAGGACGATATCAAGCGCCTCTGGAGCTTCATGCTCAAGACCTGGTTTACCGAGGGCGAGGACGATCCGCGCATTACGGTCATCAAGGTGACGCCGACCGATGGCTACTACTGGGACAACAAGCACGGCAGCGCTGTGGCAGGCATCAAGATGTTTACCGGCGCGGTCATTGGCAAGACGCTTGATGATTCGATCGAAGGGCGCATCGCGCCGTAAGCAGCAACGCCGGCTGCGGAGATTTGCTGCGCGTCCAGCGTGGCACTCTCTGGTTGCAGCGCGAATGCAGCCGCTTGCGCCTTGTGCATGATGTACCAGCGCAGTGCATGAAGCGGTACGACAGAAGCTGCCGGTTTTCTCGCGACAGCTTCGGCCAAAAATCACGCGCGCATGCAAAAAAACCCGCCTTGGCGGGTTTCGATACAGCGTGGCGATGCAGCCGCCCAGTCCTTCACCGATGCGGCAGCATGCGCGTCACGTTGCAAGCACGGTGTTGCCAGCCTGGGTCAGACTGCATCCTTCAATGACTGCTTGGCTTTCCTGGCCGAGCTTTTTGCGCGATTCTTGTGGTAGCTGGACTTCACGCCGTTGACGGCCTTGCCAACCGGTCCACTCTTTTTTGCTGCGCTGTCGGCCTGTTTTTCATCGATCTTGTGCTGGGCAGCGTCGGTGGCTTGCGATGCGGCCTGGCCGACCTGGGCGTGGGCGCACAGGACAACGAGTGAGGCAGCGAATGCGAACAGGATTTTTTTCATGGGATTCTCCAGGTGAGACGAACATCGTTGCAGTGGACCGGCTAGCGTCGCCCCGTCAGGGACTGGCGACACGGCATGTATTCTAACGCCATTGCCCAGGCATTGGTAAGGCTCCATGGCTGCGGTGGCTGCGGTGGCTGCCGTGACAGCGCTGCCTGCCTTCGCCGAGAGGGAATAATCTATAATGCCTTGCCGCCGCTACCCGCGTTCCCATCACTGAAAGACCATCATGAAGCGATTTCTCGCCTGGGCTGCCCTGGGCCTGGCCATCACGCTGCAAACGCTGACCCCGGCCAAGGCCGCGCCACTTGAAGTCGGCTACATGCCGATCATTCCCGATGCCCAGTTGTTCATCGCGCTGGAGCAGGGCAGTTTTCCCAAAAGCGCCGGCGCGCCGAAACTGATCCAGTTCCAGAGTGGCCCGGCCATGGTCCAGGCCTTGCTGGCCGGCCAGCTCGACATCGCCTACGTAGGCATTGGCCCTGCATTGGTGGCGCGCGCGAAAGGTGCCGACATCAAGGTGGTGGCATCGAACATCGTCGAACAGGTCAGCCTGGTTGCGCTGGGCAATCTGGCACCGTATTTCGCCTCCGGCGAGCCGGCCAGTGCGTTTACCCGTTTTGCCAAGGAAAAAGGGCGCAAGGCCATCATTGCCAGCTACCCCAAGGGCGCCGTGCCGGAAGCGGCCTTGCAGTACTGGCTGCGCAACCGCATCCATGCCGATGTTTCGCAATTGCAGCTGATCTACCAGGGTGAAGCGCAGCTGCAGGAGTCGCTGCTGACCGGTGCCATCGATGGCGCCGTCATCCTCGAACCCACCACCACCAATGTCCTGAACCTGGCGCCAATGTCGAAGGTGATCGCACGCGGCTCCGAACTGTTTCCAAAGCAGCCGGGCGCGGTACTGCTGGTGCGCGAGAAGGTGCTGCGCGAGCAGCCGGACTTCGTCAAGGCGCTGGTGGCGGCACATATCGCTGCCACCAGCCTGCTGGAAAACAATCCGGCCAAGGCTGCGCCCATGGTGCAGAAATATGTCGGTGGCGGCCGCCTGCCGGTCAAGCTGGTCGAACAGGCGATCCATCACTCGAAGGGCCAGTTTGTCGCCAATCCGAATGTCATCATTCCGGCCACGCTGGCCTTGCAGAAATTCCAGGCCGATACCGGCACCATGGCCGGGCCGGCGGTCGATGTGCCAAGGATGTTCGACACCAGCTTCTATGACGCCGCCGTACGCTGAGCGTGCCGCGCCGGCGCCGTGAGGCAGTCATGAAGACGCCAGCCGTGTTTTCGCGCCGCACCCGCATCCTGCATGGCTGCACCGGGGTGCTGGTGTTCGTGCTGGTCTGGAAGGCCACAGGTGTATTGGGCTGGGTCAATCCGGGCATCCTGCCGGACCCGTTCCAGCTGCCGCATACCTTGCTGCAGGAGTTGCACAGCAACCGCCTGCTGCCTGCGGTCGGCTCCAGCCTGATCCATTACGCCTGGGGCCTGGGACTCGGGGCGCTGTGCGGCATCATGGTGGCACTGGCGGCGGCAACGCTGCCGCGTTTCGACATGTTGCAAGCGTATGTGGCGCGCATCCTGCGGCCGATTCCACCGCTGGCCTGGGTGGTGTTTGCGATTGCCTGGTTCAAGGTCAGCCATGCAGGCGCGGCGTTCGTGATTGCCATCGGTGTCTTCTGGGTCAATTATTTTGCCACCTACACGGTGGTACGCAACGTCGACCCGCGGTTCTATGAACTGGCCCGCAGTTTTGGCCAGGGCAGCTACTGGCGCCGGTTGCTGAGCATCACGCTGCCGGCCATTGCCCCCGGCCTGCTCTCGGGCTTTCGCACCGGCATCGGCCAGGCCTGGATGACCCTGATTGCCGCCGAACTGCTGGGCGTGCCCGGCATGGGCCAGGAAATGAATGCCGCCGCCGGGGTCGGTGCCTATGATGCGGTGGTGGTCTACATGCTGACGATTTCAGCGGTGTATGCCGCCACCGACCTGTTGTATCTGGTTCTCGAGAAGAGTGTGCTGTCATGGCGGCCGTGATCGAATTCGAAGGCTTGGCCTATACTCACCCCGGCGCGGCAAAAGCGGTGATCGAAAACCTCACGCTGTCTATCGATGCCGGCAGTTTCACCGCCATTGTCGGTGGTTCGGGCGTGGGCAAATCGACGCTGTTGCGCGCTGCTGCCGGGTTGTTGGCTCCCGGCGCCGGAACCATGCACCTGAATCTGCCTCGAGTGCCCGGGCGGCGGCGCCGCGCGATGGTGTTCCAGGATAGCCGCCTGCTGCCATGGCGCACCGTGAGCGACAACATCGCCTATGGCCTGGAGACGCTGGATATCGGCACGACAGAGAAAGCCGCGCGGGTTGCGCAGGCGCTGCGGCTGACCGGTCTGGAAGAACTGCAGCAACGCTGGCCACATCAGCTTTCGGGCGGTCAGGCGCAACGCGTCGGCATTGCGCGTGCGCTGGCGGTCGAACCCGAGATCCTGCTGATGGACGAACCGTTCGGCGCAGTCGACGCCTTGACCAGGCGCCAGTTGCAGACCGGGCTGCTGCAGATATGGCAGAGCACGCGCACCGCAGTCCTGTTTGTCACCCACGATATCGAGGAAGCAGTGTATCTGGCCGACCGGGTGGTGGTGCTGGGCGGCCAGCCAGCCAGGGTGCTGGAGAACATGCCGATCGACTTGCCGCGCCCGCGCAGCCGTGAGGGCGTCGACTTTGCCGCTTGCGTCGAGCGCCTGTCATCCTGGCTTGGCATCAGCTGAGCGGGCGGCCGGTCCGGTCAAGCGGCGCAGCCAGTCCGTGCACCCATGGCCTGGCCTGAATTTGCAGTCAAACACCCGACATGAGAGAACCTGTGGACATCCTGCGACTGATCATTCACGCACCGACACCCGCCGCGCTGGAACGAGGCCGGCGCAACCTGGCCAATCTGCTCAAGCTGGCGCCCGATGCCGAGGTCGAACTGGTGGTCAATGCC
>JBPBPY010000273.1:0-9102 GCA_050954505.1 Janthinobacterium lividum | reverse complement strand
ACTGGGAGCACCGGCCCAGCGCAATGACATGCTGGCCAGCCTGCTGGAGCACTTCGCCCGTCCTGAGCTCGACCTGCGGCCCAGCCGTCTGGTACCGGGTGCACTGTGCCAGGCTTTCGAAGCTTTGTTCAATGACGTTGCGGCAGGCAATGCAAGGAAAGGGATCGAGTTCCATACGGCAGCCGAACTGTCGCGCCTGATGGCTGTATTAACCGACCCCAAGCCGGGGGAAGTGGTCAGTGACCCGGTTTGTGGATCGGCTTCATCGTTGATGCACTGTGCCCGTCACATGCGCGCCCAAGGTGGCGGTGATGGACAGGCATTGTGTGGCCAGGAAATTCTTGGCAATACAGCGGCGCTGGCACGCATGTACCTCTACCTGCAGGGCGAGGACAACCACCGCATCGAGTGGGGCGATGTGATCGGCAACCCGCACCTGGTCGGTGCCGATGGCTCCCTGATGCGTTTTGACGTCGGCGTTGCCCATCCGCCGTTTGCGGTGGAAAAATGGCGCAATGACCTGGCCGCTGCCGATCCGTTTGGTCGCTTCAGGCACGGCATGCCACCGCGCACCAAGGGCGACTATGCATTCATCCAGCACATGATCGCCACCATGAAACCCGATACCGGCCGTTTTGCCATCATCGTGCCGCATGGCGTGCTGTTCCGTGGCGTGGCCGAAAGCGTCATCCGCATGAACATGGTGCGCGACAACCTGATCGAGACTGTCATTGGCTTGCCCGAGAAACTGTTTTTCGGTGCCAGCATTTCCAGTGCCTTGATGATTTTCCGCAGCCGCAAGAAGGATGACAACATCTTGTTCATCGACGCCAGCCGCGATTACCTGGAAGGCAAGAACCAGAACCTGCTGCGCGAACAGGATATCGAACGCATCGCGGCAACCTGCCGGGAGCGCATCAGCGTGCCACGGTATGCCTGCCTGGCCACGCCAACCCAAATTGCCGCCAACGAATTCAATCTGAATATCTCCCGTTATGTCGACACCTCGAGCGAGGTCGAGCAATTTGACCTGCAAGGCTTGCGCCATGAGCGCGACGAACTGACCCGCTCGCTCTCATCGCTGGCACTGAAAATGGAGCAAACCCTGAATGCACTCGCACATGAATGAGGCGGCAATGAACGTCGAAACCGGTAAACCCAATGCAGTGCTGCGCGCCCTGCACTTGCTCAGTGTCATTGGATGGACTTATGTAGCGCCGGAAATCTGCCTGGCGCGGCGCGGCGGCAAGCGCCACATGCTGCTCGAGTCCACGCTGATCGAACTCTTGCGCACCCGGCGCTTCGAATATCGCAACCAGTGGCATCCGCTGTCTGCCAGTGCAATCGACCAGATTGTGCGCGAGCTCAGCAATGTCTCGCTGCATGATGGTTTGCTGGAAGCCAACCAGCGTCTGCATGAAAAGCTGGTGCATGGAATTACCGTCACCGAATTCATGGCCGACGGCAGCAAGCATCATCCGACCATCATGATCATCGACTGGCGCAATCCGGCCGAGAACCGCTTCGAGATGAGCGACCGCTTCGAAGTGCTGCCCGAGCAGGGTCTGGAAAGCCGCACACTGGACATGGTGGGATTCGTCAACGGCATTCCGCTGGTGGTCCTGGCCAGCGGCCGCGGGGACAGCCGCGCGGCAATTGCACAAGGCATTGCCAAGCAGCTTGTCGAACAGCGGCCCGGTGGTGTGCCGATGGTCTATGCATATGCGCAGATGCTGCTGGCGGTGAGCAACAACGACGGCGTCTACGGCACCACTCTGGCAACGCCGGAACGCTGGTGCCGCTGGCGCGAGGAAGAGTTTGGCGATGCCCACTTTGCCCGGCTGGAAAAAAACGCCACGCCGACCGATGCATTGGCGGCATTTGACAGCGCCAACCCTGCCGCACTGCAAACGGCCCTGCGGCAGTTATGGCCGGCCCAGGGCGTGCCGTCGGGACTTGAGCGCCTGCTGGTCGGATTGATGACGCCGGCACGCCTGCTGGCTTTCATACGTTCGTTCCTGATTTTCGATCGCGAAAAAGGCAAGCTGGCGGCGCGCTGTGCACAGTTCTTTGCCGCCCGCGCCGTGCTGGCGCGGGTCGGACACCGGCGCATCGGTGGCTTGCGCGATGGTGGTGTGCTTTGGCACAAGAATGGCACGGGCAAATCGACATTGCTGCTGGTGCTGATCAATACCTTGCTGTTGCAGGATACGCTGAAATCCTGCCGCATCGTCGTCATTACCGACAGCACCAGTTTGCGTGACCGGCTGGTCATGCAATTCATGAAGCGCGACGCCTTCGACCCGGTAACCGGGCTGATGAAACGCAAACCCAAGGTGCTGTCGGGCCGCAATCTTGCCGGGCGCATCGGCTCGGGCAACGAGCGGGTGGTGATCGCCTCGGTGCAAAAATTTACCATTGCTGCCGAATTGGCCGCATGCCGGAATTTTTCCGACAACCTGATTGTGATCACGGAAGAAAGCCAGCGACGGCAATTCGTTGAAAACCGCCGGCGCCTGCGCAAGGCTTTGCCACGTGCAGCCTGGATTGCCTTGTCGGGCGAGCCGCTGCAACCGGACCGCGCCGTGGGGGAATATCCGGGTACCTTGATTCATGCCTACCCGCTCGATGAAGTCAACTCCACCGGCGCGCCACTGGAAATGCGCCAGACCGTGGAACAATACTCGGTAGGATCGAAGTCCACCCTGTCACTGCCTGGCAGCCATGGAGACAGTGCCGATGGCGCCGAATTCATACATCCGCATCTCGACAGCAGCGCAGACGATGGCCAGGGCGAAAACTGGTTGAACGATGAAATGGCGGCCACCGCAGCAGCGCTGGCCACATTGACACCGGAAACCTGGATGCAAGCGCTGGCGCCGTCGGCCACGGATGGCGCGCAGTACGGCATGGCGGCATTTGAACGCGAACGCCAGAGCCAGCTGATCGATGAAGCGGTGCGGGTAGCGGTGACGACAAACAGCCTGAATCCGCAAAACATCGAAACGGCGGTACGGCGCAGCCTGCTGCCTGAACTGTCCGCCCAGGCCGGCCTTGAAAAGGCCAAGGAAATGATTGAAGAAATCCTGAAAATCCTGCGTGAGCGATTCGGACGCAGCATCGCCTAGTGACCATGCGCCGAAAAAGCCGCTAAAGCCGATGGCGCGACCATCAAAGACAGTCTGGCGATGCTGACAGGCGCAGCGGTGGTCCTTGGGCGCAGGCCGCTGTGCCGAATTGAACTGGCTTTGCGTGCGTTGCAGATGTGAATCGCGAGGCGCGACGATCGACGACCGTTTGCTGATGCCGACAAGCCTGAGGCTCTCCTGCGGGCACAGGCGGCGGCGCCGACATCGACCGGTGGTTCGCGCTTTGCAGTTGCGACGCAGACTTCGAAACGTTTGCGCGCTGTTGGCCAATCACGCTTTCAAGGCGCGGCGTGAAATTTTAAACCGCTTGTTTTTACGCAGTGATTGTTCCCTTATCTTCGCTTTTTCAATTTGATGCCAAGCCCTATCATGGCACGGTGATAAACGTGTCGGGACGGTGAATTCACCGTTTCAGCAAAACCAGAGGAGGCAGCATGAAAAAGATTTTGATGGGATTGATGGTCGCGGTCATGGCCGTGACGATCGGCATGTCCAGCGTGGAAGCCAAACGCATGGGTGGCGGCGGTTCGTTTGGCAAGCAATCGCAAAGTGTCAGCCGGCAGACGCCGGCACAATCGACGCAGGCACCTGCTGCGGCGGCAGCGCGTCCTCCGGCTGCCGCAGCGGCAGCGCCGGCGGCCAGTCCGTGGAAGGGCATGCTTGGTGGAGCACTGCTGGGCCTGGGCCTTGGAGCGCTGTTCTCCTCGATGGGCATGGGTGGTGCAATGGCCAGCATGCTCAGTTCGATACTGATGATCGGCCTGCTGGCTGCTGCAGGCATGTTCATCTATCGCTTGTGGAAAAAACGCAGTGCCGGCAATGAGTCGGGAAGCCTGCGTCCGGCCTTCAGCACGCCAGTGCCACTCGACGAGCGTATGCAACCCAAGGCATTCAACGGCGAAGACAGGTCGCCGATGGCATTGCACTCTGCATCGCCAGCCCCTGCAGCCGCTGGCGTTGCGACCTCGGTATCGGCACATGCCGGCAATGCCGTAGCCGCTCAGCCATGGGGTATTCCTGCCGACTTCGACACCAATGGTTTCCTGCGCCAGTCAAAAGGCTATTTCATCCGTTTGCAAGCGGCCTGGGACAAGGCAGACATCAACGACATCCGGGAATTCACGACGCCGGAAATGTTTGCCGAAATGCGCATGCAGCTGCAGGAGCGCGGTGCGGTCGCCAATCATACCGACGTCGTGGCAATCGATGCCGAGTTGCTGGGTATTGAAACCCAGGGTGATGAATATCTCGCCAGCGTCAAATTCAGTGGCCAGATCCGCGAAACGGCCGATGCCGCTGCGGCACCGTTTGCCGAAGTCTGGAATCTGTCGAAGCCCGTCAGCGGCGCTGGCGGCTGGACCTTGGCAGGCATCCAGCAACTGTCCTGAACTGCCGGCGCATGCAGGCTTGTATGGAAGCGCTTTGGAGCGCTTGATGCGGGCACCATGGCGCTCCCTTGACATGGACAGCGGCACCGGACTGCATGCATGACCAGGCGTCTTTCGGAAGGAACGGCATTGCCCGTATGACCAGGCGTTGTTGCCAGCAACATATTTCGACCAATGCGCAATACCGCGCCCAGGCTGACGATGCTGGGCGCGGTTTTTTCATCCGCAAGTCGAAAATCGGGTAAATTCCCCGCTTGCAACCCTTTTTACGGACACCATGGCCGACTCCAACAAACTCAGTAATCCTGTCATCGCTTCATACATCCTGGCAGCCGCAGCACTGGTGCTGGTCATGCAGGAAGGGTTGCTCGCAGCACTGTTTTCCGGCCTGCTGGTGCATTCCCTGGTGCATCTCACCGCGCCAGCGCTTGGCAAGCGCATCAGCAGCCAACGTGCGCGCGTTCTTGCCGTGGCATTGCTCTCGGGTTTGATCGTGGTCTTGCTCAGCATTGCGATCTGGGCCACGATCGCCTTCTTCTACAGCGAAGCCGGCAGTGTCCCGGTCCTGCTCAACAAACTGACTGCCATCATCAACGTCTCGCGCAGCCAGGTGCCGCTGTGGCTGCTTTCCTATTTGCCCGAAAGTGTGGATGCGCTCAAGGAAATGCTGATGCAATTGATGCGCGAGCACGCAGGCCAGGCAAAGACCGTGGGGGAAACGGCCGGCCGGATTCTGGTGCATATCATCATCGGCATGGTCATTGGCGCCATGGCCGCGTTATACGATACCACCGCGCGTCACCGCTATCTGCCGCTGGCTGCCGGCTTGCATGATCGGGTGCTGGCCCTTTCGCGTTCCTTCGAGCGTATCGTCTTTGCCCAGGTCCGCATCGCTGCCATCAACGCCGTGTTCAGCGCACTTTTCATCTTTGTCGCCTTGCCGCTGGCCGGCGTGCATCTGCCCCTGGCCAAAACCATGGTGGCAGTAACGTTTTTCGCCGGCCTGCTGCCAGTGATCGGCAACCTGATCTCCAACACCCTGGTCGTCGTGGTGGGACTGGCCAGTTCGCTCAATGTTGCCATTGCGGCACTGGTGTTCCTGATCACCGTGCACAAGGTCGAATATTTTCTTAATGCCAAAATCATTGGCAGGCATATCAATGCCCGCGCTTGGGAATTGCTGGCGGCAATGCTGGTGATGGAAACGCTATGGGGTTTGCCGGGCGTGGTGGCCGCGCCGGTGCTGTATGCCTACGTCAAGAAGGAATTGTCAGACCGCGGCATGGTATGAGATAGCCAAGGATGGCCAATGATCGCCAATGGTGGCCAATGAGGGAATTGCAGGTATTGAAAATGGGCTACTGAAACGATTCGAACAGAACGAACCGCGCAATGCCAAATCCTTGCGCGGCTGGCTGCAACGATGACGTCTGTGATCAGTTCTTGAGCACGCTGGTAATTGCGTAGCCCTTGGCACTGATCTGCTGCAACGGGTCGTGAATTGCATACTTGCTCAATTCGGTCTGATTTTCTTCAATGTCGACACTGCTTTCGAGCGACTCCCAATCGATGTTGGTGACTTCCTGCGGCAGGTCCTGACCTTCTGGTACGGCCAGATAGGAGAATTCGCCTTCGGCTTCAGCACGGCGGAAAATATCGAGTCTCATTGTTGAATCCTTTGCAAAGCGTGAATGAAATGGCGCTGCTGCCCTGATTGACCGCAAGGGTGGCTGCACCAGGCATGCTGGCCGGCGGCGAACAAGTCATGCCCGGTCCCCAGCCATGTTGCCTGAAACGATTATACGTGCTTCCCAGGCTGGACATATTGCGCCAGCGCTAAGCAAACGGCTTTGCCGCCACGATGGACTGCGCCGGCCTTGGCCACTGCATCGGCTACCATTTCACTCAATCATCCTGGCTGGCGCTGCTTGCACATGGCAGCCAGTGCTGCCTGCGGTCAGCGGCCCGCCGCAGCTGGTGCCTTGATGCCGGCAGCATCGTCTTCAACGACACTGGCGATTTCCCGCTCCGAGCGTTGCGCCAGCGCATGCCGGGCAATCCGCTTGCGCATGGTTATGTTGAGCAATTCCACCGCCAGCGAGAATGCCATGGCGCTGTAGACGTAGGCCTTGGGCACATGCAGGTCGAGTCCTTCGCCGACCAGTACCAGGCCGACCACCACCAGAAACGCCAGTGCCAGCATCTTGATGGTTGGATTGTCCGACACAAAACGTCCAATCACGCCAGCGAACAACATCATCAAACCAACCGAGGCAACAACGGCAGCAATCATGATGGCGACCTGATCGACCATGCCAACAGCGGTGATGATCGAATCGAGGGAGAAGACAATGTCGATCACCATGATCTGCATGATGACGGCGGCGAATCCTGCCTTGACCGCTGAAGCGGCACTGGCGTGCACCTCGGAACCGTCCAGAGTTTCAATGATTTCACCAATACTTTTCCACAACAGAAACAGCCCGCCCAGAATCAACACCAGGTCGCGGCCGGAAATTCCATTGCCAAATGCGGTAAACAACGGTGCAGTCCAGCCGACCAGCCAGGACAGAACCAGCAACAGGCCGATGCGCATGAACATGGCCATGAACAAGCCGATACGACGGGCAAATTCCTGGCGCGCCTTGGGCAGCTTGTCGACCAAAATGGAGATGAAAATGATGTTGTCGATACCCAGGACCAATTCCAGCGCGGTCAGGGTGGCAAACGCAATCCAGACCTGGGGATCGGTCAGTAATTCAAGCATGGAATTCTCCGGGATAAGCAGTTAAGCATGGTATAGACCTTGTAATACTTAGAAAAGCGAAGATAATTGGAGCATCACTTCGCAAAAGCGGGAATCATGAAATCGACCGGACTGAATTTCAGGCATTTGTATTATTTTTGGGTAGTTGCCAAGGAAGGTAGTGTTACACGCGCTGCCGAACGGTTGGAAGTCGCGGTGCAAACCATCAGCGCCCAGCTCAACCTGCTGGAACAGTCGGTGGGCAAGTCGTTGCTGGCACCGCAGGGCAGGCGTCTGGTGCTGACCGAAGCCGGCCGCATCGCCCTGGCCTACGCCGATCAGATCTTCCTGCTTGGCGAGCAGCTGCAGGATGCATTGGCACAAACCGATGTCGAAAAAACCATGCGGCTGACCGTCGGCATTTCGGATTCCTTGCCAAAGCTGATCTCGTCGCGGTTGCTGGAAGCGGCACTGGCCCTGCCTCAGCGCGTCAAGCTGGTGTGCTTCGAAGACAAGTTCGAATCGCTGCTCGGTGACCTCTCCGTGCACAAGCTCGACGTCGTGTTGACCGACCGGCCAGTGCCCTCCGGCACGACGCTGAGGGTATTCAGCCACCTGCTCGGTGAAAGCGAGATCACCCTGTTCGGCTTGCCCGAGCTGGCAAATGAATTCGGCAAGGATTTTCCCCGCAAGCTGATGGGCGCGCCCTTGTTGCTGCCTACTCGCAACAATGCCATCCGCGGCCGCATCGATCACTGGTTTGAAACCCATGATGTGCGCCCTGAAGTCGTGGGAGAGTTTGATGACAATGCCTTGCTCAATACCTTCGGGCGCAGCGGCCTGGGACTGTTTCCGGCCCCCTCGGCGCTGGCCAAGGATGTCGAGGAACAATTTGGCGCCGTTGCCATTGGCGCACTGACGGGCGTGCGCGAGCAGTTCTATGCGATTTCAAACGAGCGCAAGATCAAGCATCCGGCCGTCGAGGCTATTTTGTCGGCCATTCATGGCCGGGTATTCACCTCGGCGCGGCAGGCTGCGGCTGCCGCGCCGGCCCTGGAAGAGGGAGAAAGTGGCACGCGTGGCTGATGGCGCGGCGGCCACCTTCGTGCTTTCCTACATCGTATTAAGAAACTGTCCTATGGCAGCTGACAAGAGGCACTGATAATCTGCGCTTCATGGACATGCAGACCGTGTCCTTCAAATCATACGGGAGAAATACCATGAACTTCATTATCTGGATCGTTGTAGGCGGCATCATTGGCTGGTTGGCAAGCATGGTCATGCGCACCGACGCGCAACAAGGCATGTTCCTCAACGTCATCGTCGGCATCATCGGCGCACTGCTCGGCGGCTGGCTGCTGGCACCAATGTTTGGCACGGGCACCATCAATACTAATGACTTCAGCCTGCCGTCGTTGCTGGTTTCCTTCCTCGGCGCCGTTGTCCTGCTGATGATCGTCAACCTGTTCCGCCGCGGCCGCGTACGCTAAGCCGATTCTGACAACGCCGGCAAGTCTGACAACAGGCCGGCAGCGAACCAGATGAGTGCCTCATTGCTCGCGTAATTTCAGTGAGGCAAGCAGCAATAAAAAATTTAGTTCGAAACGAAAGGCTGTGACCAAGACATCAAACGATGTCTGCGTCACTGCCTTTTGCCTTTCCGCTTTGCTCTACAGGGCATTCCTTACCCGTTGCCAGGCTCAGCCGCATCGGGACCACGCCGCGACAGCCACGCCGCTGCGCCCAGGCCTGCCCGGCGCCCGCTTGCCAGGCAGGCAGTCAACAGGTAGCCACCAGTGGGCGCCTCCCAGTCGACCAT
>JBPBPY010000214.1:0-9121 GCA_050954505.1 Janthinobacterium lividum | reverse complement strand
CCTGAAGCACCAGCGTACACACTACCTGCTCGACTGGCTCGACACCCACGCCCCGATGCGGCGCACGGTGCAGGCGACGTTGCAGAAAACCTTGCGGGAAGCAGTTGGCCCGGAACTGTTCTGTGCCACGGGCCTGGCGCGCGAGCCGGCTTTTTTCAGCGAGCTGTCGGAACAGATGATGAAGCTGGTGCTGCCCACGCCACCGGCACAGATGGACCTGTCCTCGCTGTTCGTGGCCATGTTCCCTCAACCGGCCGACGCCGACTGGTTGACTGGCCTGGACGCCGCCACGCTGGCACGGCTGTGGAAGCTCGCTGCCGATGACAGCATTGTCCATGCCTACCGCCAGCAGATCGATGAAGCGCTGGTGTATCTGGTCACGGTCATCATTGCCACCGGCATCAGTCCCGATTTTCGCCAACGCCTCGAACCGCGGCTGTCGCTGCAGGCCACGCCGTTCATGTCGCTGCGGCGCGAGCTCGAGCGCTATCTGCTGGCGCCCCATGCCGACGATGCAGCGCTGCGCAGCGTGCGCATGTTGATTGCGGTTTGCCAGGCACAGACCGACCGCATCTACGCCCACCTCGATGAATTCGGTGTCTCGGTCGGCCTGGTGTACCACATCGAACGCATGCGCTCGCAACTCACGCGCATGGCGCGCCTGATCGACCTGCGCAATGCCGCGCCCCATTCCGTGCAGGGCAGCGGGCAGGTGCAGGCCCTGCTGGTGGATCTGATCCATGCGCATCACCAGCGCTCGTCGGTGCGTGGCCTGGTGCGGCGCAGCTTTGCGCTGCTGGCGCGCAAGATGGTCGAACGCAATGCCACCCATGGCGAAAAGTACATTGCCCGCGATGGTGCCGATTACCGCAGCATGTTCAAGGCGGCCTGCATTGGCGGCGTCGTGACCGCCTTCACCGTCTGCGGCAAGCTGGCGCTGTCGGGGCCGGGCGTGGCCCGCTTTTTCGACGGCCTGTTCGCGTCCATCAATTATGCGGTCAGCTTCATGACCATTTCGGCCTTGGGCGCCGTCCTGGCCACCAAGCAGCCTGCCGTCACCGCGCCGGCACTGGCGGCAAAGATGGTGGCACTCGATACCGTCGATGGCTTGCGCTCGCTGATGGTGGAAATTGCCTGGATCCTGCGGTCACAGGCCGCCGCCGTGTTTGGCAACCTGATGTCGGTGATACCGACCATGCTGACGATTGCCTTGCTCATTCCACTGGCGTTCGACGCGCCCTTGATGGACGCCAGCCATGCCCGCAAAGCGATGGCCGATTTGTCCTTGATTGGTGTGACGCCCTTGTTTGCGGCCTTCACCGGCGTGCTGCTGTGGCTCTCCAGCCTGTTTGCCGGCTTTGCCGATAACTGGTTTGCCTTGCGCCGGCTGCGCGAAGCACTGATGCATCAGCGCCGTCTGGTGTATGCACTGGGCCCGGCACGGGCCGAACGGCTGGCCAACTGGCTGGAACACCATGTGGTCGACATCGCCGGCAATTTGTCGCTGGCCCTGATGCTGGGCATGCTGCCGGTGCTGGCGCACTTCTTCGGCTTGCCGCTCGACGTGCGCCATGTCACGCTGTCGACCGGCACGCTCACCGCTGCCGCTGCCGGCATTGGTTTTCCTGTCCTGCGCGAACCGTCGGTCTGGCTTGCCGTGGCCGGCATTGCCGTGATCGGCTTGCTCAATGTCGGCGTGGCGTTTGGCTGTGCATTGACGCTGGCATTGCAGGCACGTGAAGTGCCCAAGCGCATCCGCAGGCTGGTGCGCCGGGCCATGGTGCGCGCGTTTGCCAAATCGCCGCGCTCCTTCCTGTTCCCGCAGCCGCAGGCACAGGTCGTGGCCGAGGAACCGGTATCGGCGGCCATGCATGCCGAAGCAGGCGACGTAAACGATGCTGTCACGGTGCCCATGCAGGCCGAAGCAGGCGACGTGAACGATACGGCCACGGCACCCATGCAGGCCGAAGCAGGTGAAGTGAGCGATGCTGCCGCAGTGCCCATGCAGGCTCATGGAAGGCCGATGAATGCGCCGCCAGAACATCCTCCAACATGAAACGCAGGCATTTGCCCGGCGCTGCCATGGTTCCGAAAGTGATCGAACATGAAGCCTGAAAACATGAAATCGAATTTGCTGCCGCTGTTGCGCAAGAACCGCGTGGCACTGGTGTTGCAGGGTGGCGGTGCACTGGGCGCCTACCAGGCCGGTGTCTACCAGGCCTTGCAGGAAAACGACCTGGCGCCCGACTGGGTGGTCGGCACGTCGATCGGTGCCATCAATGCCGCCATCATTGCCGGCAACCTGCCGCATGACCGGGTCGCCCGCCTGAAACAATTCTGGAGCGGGATTGCCCACCATGACTGCCTGGACCTGAACCAGGTCGCCGACTCGGCGCGCCGCTACAACAGCTGGCTGGCGACGATGGATGCAACCTTGCGCGGCGTGCCCGGCTTTTTTGCGCCGCGGACCGGCAGCGTCGCCGGCCTGATGTTCGGCGCCGGCCTGGCGGTCGAACCCGAGCAGGCCAGCTTCTACGACACTGCCGGTTTGCGCAGCACACTGCTGGAGCTGATCGATTTCGACTTGCTCAACCAGCGCGGGGGCGTGCGCCTGTCCGTCAATGCCGTCAAGGTCACCAGTGGCGAGCTGACCAGTTTCGACAGCGTGAGCCATGCCATCGGCGTCGATCACATCATGGCCAGTGGCGCCTTGCCACCGGGCTTTCCGGCAGTGCGCATCGATGGCGAGTTGTATTGGGATGGCGGGCTGTACTCGAACACGCCACTGGAAACGGTGCTCGATGACCAGCCTGCCGTCGATACCCTGTGCTTCATGGTCGACCTCTGGCGCGCCCAGGGCAATGAACCGACAACACTGGATGAAGTGCAGACGCGGCAAAAGGATGTGATGTTTGCCTCGCGCTCGAAACGCCACATCGATGACTTCGTCCGTGTGCGCAAACAGCAGCGCATGCTGCGCGCGCTGTACCAGCGTCTGCCAGAAAAACTCAAGACATCTGCCGACGCCGCGCTGCTGCAGGAAATGGGTTGCAATACCACGCTGCATATCGTCAGCCTGCCCTACGCGGGCCAGGACTGGCACATGTCGTCGAAGGACATCAATTTTTCCAGCGGGTCCTTGATGTGGCGCTGGGACCAGGGTTACGCCGACGCCCAGCGCGCCATTGTCCAGGCTGCCTGGCTGGCCGAGGTCGATGAAGATGTCGGCGTGGTGGTGCATGACCTGGCAGCGCAGGAACAGAGCGGAAAAAAATAGCACGCTTGCGCAAGGTTTGCAGATGCGGCAGTCACGGCAGTTGTTCGTCGTGGTCTTCCTGAATTCCTACAAACGAATCAGTTGCCGTCCGATGAAGCACAAGGGGTGCCAGCCTTTAGAATCAACCTCAAGTGCGGCAGGGCGCATGACGGTTGCCGTTGGCAGCTGGCAGCGCTTGCCCATCATCTTGCCCATCCCTTCTTTTCATCGGAACCATCCATGCCATCATCAAATCAGTTCGAGCATATCCAGGCCGGCTTGCCGCACCCGCGCGGGGCCACCTGGACTGGCGAAGGCGTCAACTTTGCGCTGTTTTCCGCCAATGCCACCAAGGTTGAACTTTGTCTCTACGACGCAGAAGGCAAGAATGAAATCGGCCGCATCGAGATGCCCGAATATACCGATGAAGTCTGGCATGTGTTCGTGCCCGATCTCGGCCCTGGTACCGTATACGGCTACCGTGTCCACGGTCCCTACGATCCTGAAAACGGCCACCGTTTCAATCACAACAAGCTGCTGCTCGATCCTTATGCGAAACGGCACATTGGCGAACTCACGTGGGCGCCCGAAGTGTTCGGCTATACCATCGGCGATGAAAACGAAGACCTGAGTTTCGATGAACGCGACAGCGCGCCATTCGTGCCCAAGTGCGTCGTCGTCGACCACAACTTTTCCTTCGCCGGCGTCAGCCCGACGCGCGTGCCCTGGGACCAGTGCGTATTTTACGAAACCCATGTGCGTGGCTACACCAAGCGCCACCCGGCGGTGCCGGAACATTTGCGCGGCACCTTTGCCGGCCTGGCCGTACCCGAAGTGGTGGACTACATCAAGGGCCTGGGCGTGACGTCGGTGGAACTGATGCCGGTGCATTCCTTTGTCAATGACGACTATTTGCTCGAAAAGGGCATGACCAACTATTGGGGCTACAACACGCTCGGTTTCTTTGCTGCCGACCCGCGCTACTTTTCCAGTGGCGAGATCGCCGAATTCAAGGACATGATCAAGGCCTTCCATGCCGCCGGCCTCGAAGTCATCCTCGACGTGGTCTACAACCATACGGCCGAAGGCAATGAAAAGGGACCGACGCTGTCGTTCAAGGGCATCGACAATGCATCCTACTATCGCCTGGTGCCGGAGCAAAAGCGCCACTACATCAACGATACCGGCACCGGCAACACCCTGAACCTGTCACACCCGCGCGTTTTGCAGATGGTTTGCGACAGCCTGCGCTACTGGGTCACCGAAATGGGTGTCGACGGTTTCCGCTTTGACCTGGCAACCATCCTTGGCCGCCTCGACCATGGTTTCGACGAATCCAGCGGCTTCCTGCAAGTTTGCCGCCAGGACCCGATCCTGGCCAGCGTCAAGATGGTGGCCGAACCCTGGGATTGCGGTCCTGGCGGTTACCAGGTCGGCAAGTTCCCACCGGGCTGGGCGGAATGGAACGACCGTTACCGCGATGATGTGCGGGCATTCTGGAAGGGCGAGGAAGGCACGGCGACCGACTTTGCCACCCGCATCACCGGTTCGGCCGACAAGTTCAACCAGCGTGGCCGCCGCCCGTGGGCCGGCGTGAATTTCATTACCGCGCATGACGGCTTCTGTCTCAATGACCTGGTTTCGTACAACGAGAAGCACAATGAAGCCAACGGCGAAGAAAGCCGCGATGGCAGCTCCGACAACCGTTCATGGAACTGCGGCGCCGAAGGTCCAACCGACGATCCGGCAGTCCGCGAATTGCGCGAGCGGCAAAAACGCAACCTGCTGTGTTCGCTGATCTTCTCGCAAGGCACGCCGATGATCCTGGCTGGCGATGAATTTGGCCGCACGCAGGAAGGCAACAACAATGCCTACTGCCAGGACAATGACATCAGCTGGGTGAACTGGGACATCAATGACGAAGGCCATGCCTTGCAGGAGTTCGTGCGCAACATCCTGACGCTGCGCCGCACCTTGCCGGTTCTGCACCGCAGCCGTTTCCTTTCCGGCGAAGCTAATCCGGAAACCGGGATTACCGACGCCGCATGGATCTCGGCATCGGGCCAGCCGATGACACAGGAACAGTGGGATGACGCCAGCATGCATTCGTTCGGCCTGGTGATTGATGGCCGCGCTCAGGTTAGCGGTATCAAGCGTCCGGCCAGCGACACCACGCTGCTGTTGATCTTCAACAGCTATCATGATGTGGTGAATTTCACGCTGCCGGAAGTGAAAGAAAACGCCAGCTGGACCTGCCTGGTCGATACCAACATGCCGGTACGCTCGGAATTGCCGGTCTTCGAGCCTGGTGAACAATATGCCGTCACCGGCCGCTCGGTGCTGCTGTTTTCCATGCAGGCACGCGGCGAGACCAAACGCATTCTCGAGAAGCTGGAAGACACGCTGACGACCGATGAATGAAGGCAGCGGTGCAGCCGTAGCGTGATGCAGACGAGTGAGTCACTTATGTGATGTACGCAAGTGACTTGCTCAAGTCAGGCAGGTAAAGAATGCACGCAAGCGAGACACATCCGTGATGCAGGTGAGTGATGCAGATAAGTGATGCAGCCAAGTCAGAGGCATCTGCAGCACATATTCGAGGCACGTTGTTGCCGCAGATGCGTACTCCACCCAGCTGATGCCGGCAACGCACGCCAGCACGCAGAGCCAGTGATGCATGCATCGTGCAGATCCGCATGGCGCCAGGAACGCTCCCCGAATACAGCGCCACAATGAAATGAATCCGGTCATTTTGACGGATTCATTTTTGCATTTGCATGGCTGCTCCATGCTGCACATGCACAATGCTATCCCCTGGCAAAGGGCCTCAAGTCGCATGGACGCTTGCCAGCTCTTGGGGTAGAATCGAGCGGTTTTCGTCTCCCGAAACGCCAAACCTCTACCGGACAATATGAAAAAAACAGTCCCGCTGATTTTCCTGGCTGTGTTGACCAGCCTGGCTCAGGGCGCAAGCGCCGCCGATGTCGTCGGCAATCCCCAAGCTGCCGCCAACAAGATCTCGATGTGTATTGGTTGCCACGGCATCCCGGGTTACAAGGCCAGTTTTCCAGAGGTGTACCAGGTGCCCATGATCGGCGGTCAGTCGACCAAGTATCTTGAATCGGCGCTGCATGCCTACAAGAAGGGCGACCGCAAGAACCCCACCATGCGTGGCGTTGCCGGCAGCCTGTCCGACCAGGACATCGCCGATGTCGCTGCTTATTACGCTCAACAGAAGTAAGCCAGGCACATGATGAAAACCCTTACGACTTCACTGTTCATCCTGGCCGCGGGCCTGGTTTCCCTGCCCGCGGTGGCAGCGGGCGACATCGCTGCCGGCAAGGCCGTTGCAGAAAAACACAATTGCGCGTCCTGCCATGGCAAGGACTACCGCACCGCCATCGATCCCACTTACCCGAAGCTGGCAGGCCAGCACGCCGACTACCTGCGCCAGGCGCTGATCGAATACCGCCGTGGCGGCACCGGACCAAATGGCCGCGCCAACGCCATCATGAATGGCATGGCCAAGCCACTGAGCGACCAGGACATTCTCGATGTGGCGGCTTACCTGCACAGCCTGCCGGGGAATCTGGTACTGCGCAAGTAAGGCGAGTCCAGGTTGCCGGCGTAAGCGGTTGCAAAAGTGTTTCGAGCAGGTCGATGCAAAGCCCACTCCAGGTTTGTCAGATGAATTGGACAGTCATTTCACTACGGTTTTGCTGCACCTTCAACAATCGTTCGTTACCGTAATCGTGCATGGCAAGAGGCTTGCGGGAACCATCCCCGCTAATGGTGAACCGGCTGCAAACCAGGGTGAAATTGCGGGGTAGCGTTTCCAACAGCGCAGCGAGTGAATTTTTCCCTTCCGCGGTCAAATCGCAACCGCTCAAATCGATGTCCACCAGTTTGCTTTGTAACTTCAGCACGTCGCAGAGTTTCTTGATCGCCTCGCCGCTGGTGGGTCCGACCTGGCCCATTTTCAATACTTCCAGCGTTTTATTCTTGCGAAGCGCCTCGACAAGCAATTCGAATCCTTGAATGCCGATATGGTTACCGGAGAGGTCCAGTGCTTTCAGATGTTTGTTGTAAAGTAGACCGACAGCGATGTACCAAATTCCTTTTTGCGTGATCGCCGCATGGGCAAGGCGAAGCTGGTGCAAATGAGTATTTGTTTTCAACACGTTTCTGAACAGGCGGCTGCCGGAATCACCGATGCCGCAATAAGACAAATCGAGGTTCATGACTTCCGCATTCGTGATCAGCCATTTCGCCAGGGTCTTGAGTGTAGAAGCAAGGAGCCCGGGGCAACGAATAGCAAGCGTTGTCAGTTTGCTGTCGGTGAAAAAGTAATCGTCGAATGGTGCAGACAGGCGGCTACGCTTTGTATCTGGAGAATCGGGCACGCCAGAAACAGTGAACTGCAAGCATTTTTGCATTTGCATTTTCGCTAATGCTTTGAAGAAATTTACTTTTTGTAGTCGCCCCTCCTCACGACGCCATCCGGAAAGAATGCGCAGACCCGGATCTGAATCTGAATCTGAATCTGAATCTGAATCTATACTTGAATTTGACTCTGATTCTGACTCCGGATTGAAAACTGAAACCGGGTTTTCATGTAGTTCACGACCAAAATGTCCGAACGAAGTCGCGAAACAGCAGTCAATTCTCATCTCGGTGATTGCCAGCATTTCCATCAATGATTGTTTTGCCTCATAGTTCCATGTACAGGAATCCAGACTTATCTTCCGGTATGCCGGGTTGCTGGCGCAACACCGGCGGAGTGCGGCAATGTCTTCCAGGTTGAAATAACAATGCGAGAATTCAAGATCGAGTGTCTGTTCGAGGTGAAACGTTTCAGGCCGCGACCTTGTTGCGACCAGGCTGGCCCCCCCGTTTGGCAGTGCGGTGTTTCCAGTTTTCTCAAAGGAAATATTTGGCAGTGCCTTCAAGACGAATTCGGCAAACTCGCCGGGTGCTAACTCACCGAAATAGAGACGTAAAGTCTCCCAGCGGTTCTCTGCGGTCATGCAATGCAAGGCTGCTGCATGCCATTGGTACCAGTCTGCGTGAGATGTCGCTGGCGGCAACTGTTGGCTCTGCTTCGGTACTGAATCGTTACGCCAGCATGCCTGGTCGAAAAAGTCTGCCTGGTTCTCGATCGCAGGAATTGAGTGCGCCTCCATAAATCGTGTTCCCACGGCAGTGCTTCGCACATGCGGCACATGGGAAAATCGTCGTAACAAAAAAATACGCAAACGTTCCAGAATGCCGTCGATAAAGTTGATGCCTTTGAATGAAGCCTGGATCAACTCTACCGAATCCATTTCCATTTCATATTTTTCATTCAAACGGCGTTGCCGCAGTGTGTAGTGAACGTCGGCTAACGAGAATTTGCCTTCACCGTCGATAGAATACTTGCGCCTTCCTCTTGCTGTTTCCTGGTCTGTTGCAAATTTTACTCCCGCCGCATGGGCGCGTTTGCTGGTCAGGCTCAGGCTGACGAAATCCTCGACATCAAGCAGGCTCATGATGGGCGATTTCAACAGGAAAAATTCAACGATTGCCCGGTTTTGCGCGTCCCTACGCCGCGGTTGCAAACGCGGTGCTCCTGTGCCGATATCACGTTTGCGATCAGCTGCCTTGTCGGTTGGCGTGTGCGT
The DNA here is from genome assembly GCA_050954505.1 of Janthinobacterium lividum. GTDB lineage: Bacteria > Pseudomonadota > Gammaproteobacteria > Burkholderiales > Burkholderiaceae_D > JAQGMO01. The sequence continues at coordinate 205 of JBPBPY010000214.1, read as the reverse complement.
CCGGTGGACATCTGCGGCAATGTTCGACGGGGTCGAAATGTGCAGCGCGTGGATCACTGGTAGTATGGAAAGTTCGTCAGCGTTGTGCGCATTCGCACTGAGGAAATAAATTGGCAAATCCGCGGCCCCGGTCCACGACTGCATGCCAGGCGGCGAAGCCACGGGTGGACTGGAAGAGGACTCAGGATGAACAACGGGCTTTGGC
>JBPBPY010000184.1:0-9138 GCA_050954505.1 Janthinobacterium lividum | reverse complement strand
TGGTGGAAAAGATGAAGACTTCGCTGGCCGAAAAAGCCAAGGAAGTACGTGTCTCATCGCGCCTGATCGATTCGCCTGCCTGCCTGGTGGCCGATGAAAACGAGTTGTCCGGCAACCTGATGCGCATGCTCAAGGCAGCCGGCCAGAATGCACCGGAGTCCAAGCCGATCCTGGAAATCAATCCCGACCATCCACTGGTGCAGCGCCTGAAGTATGAAGACGGCAAGTTCGACGACTGGGCCAACCTGCTGTTCGACCAGGCCTTGCTGGCCGAAGGCGGCACGCTTGCCGACCCGGCTGGATTCGTCAAGCGCTTGAATGAAATGTTGTTGGGAATGGCAAGTAAATAAGGTCTCGGTCGGCTGCAGCTGCCGACCGTTGCAGGATGGAAAATGAAAATGGCGCCATGTATTCCATGGCGCCATTTTCATTTCAAAGCTTTTTGGTTTTTGTACTTCCAGAATACGAACGTTCCATTTTCGTCGTTTCAATCGCGTGTTTTAAATTTTTGCACTTTCAAGCTGCGTATTTTAATTTCTGATTCCCAAATGACGCATTTTGAATTTATGTCCTTCCAAGCCGCGTATTTTCAATTTTTATTCCAAATTACGCATTTGAATTTTTGTCCTTGCAAATCAGGTACTTTCAATTCACGTACCCCACTACACGCAAGTGCGCTGCATGGTATTCAACTTGATTCAAAGCGCAAAAGGAAATCCCGGCACAGGATTCAAGCCGCCACCAGCCGCCACAGCGAAGTGATTTCAGCGGAGCGCGCCGCGAACAGCGGATCGCTGGCGTCGCTGGCCTTGCCATGCCGGGGCCGGATGTCGCTGCGACCGGCCACCGTCAGACCTGATTCGGCGAACATGGCCAGCAGCTGCTCGCGCGAGCGCAGACCGAGATGCTCGGCCAGGTCCGACAGGATCAGCCAGCCCTCCCCTTGCGGCGTCAGGTGGTCGGCAAGGCCGGCGAGAAAGCCGCGCAGCATGCGGCTGTCGGGATCATAGATGGCGTATTCGATGGGCGAGCTGGGACGCGCCGGCAACCACGGCGGATTGCAGACCACCAGCGGCGCATGTCCCGGTGGAAACAGGTCCACCTGCAGCAGTTCGACCTGCCCGGCCAGACCCAGTTGCTGAAGGTTTTCATGCGCGCAGGCCAGCGCGCGGCTGTCCTGATCGGTTGCCACGATACGGGCAACGCCCCGTTTTGCCAGCACCGCCGCCAGCACACCGGTGCCGGTGCCAATGTCGAAAGCCAAGTCGTGCGCCGGCAGCACGGCCTGGTCGACCAGTGTGATGTATTCGCCGCGCAGTGGAGAAAACACGCCATAGTGCGGATGAATGCGCGCCCCCAGCGCGGCAATCTCGACGCCGGTCTTGCGCCACTCGTAGGCGCCGATCAAGCCTAGCAGTTCGCGCATCGACACCACATATGGTTCACCCGCCGGTCCATATGCCTGCTGGCATTGCTGGCGCACATCGGGAGCGCGGCGCAGGGACAGCAGGTGGCCGGGGTCAAATTGCAGCAGCAGCATGCCGAGCAGGCGTGCGCGTTGCGACTGCGACTGGCGGTGCAAATTGAAGGCCTGCAGTGCCGTTGGCGGCGCCTTGGCAAGGTCACTGCCACGTTTGTCCGGTCTGGCGGCGCGCTGCGACGCACGCCTGCCCATGGCCTGCAACAGCTGGCGGCCATTCTGGTAGTCGCCGCGCCACAGCAAAAAGCTGCCTTCCGACACCAGGCGCCAGGCAGCATCGGCGGTCATGCGGTCGTCGGCAATGAGCAACATTTTCGGTACCGGCGTGCCGCTTTCGGAACGCCAGCGCGCGTGGAGCGGTTTTCCGCCTTCTTCCCAATTCACCAGCGCTGCATCGGCGCTGCCCTGGTCAGGCACCGTCATGGCCATCGACGTGCCGTCGATGGCCGGCAAGACGCCGCTGCGGCCGCGATTGCGGCGGGGTGAGGCAATGTTCGGGCAAAAAGCGCTGAGTGATTCAAACGGAAGATTCCAGGTGACGGCAGGTGCGCGTATTATAAATGAGGCCATCGCCGATGCTGCCTGGCCGCAGCGATTCACTGCCGCCGGCTGCGTTTGGTGCGCGGTTCCTCGAACACCGGGCTGCGGCGCCGCGCCTTGGCGGGCGCAGATCGAAGGATTGCCGGTTGCAAGCCATTGCCATCGAGCGCGGCCACCAGTTCACCATGCATGCGCAGGCAATAGCCTGCCAGCCCCGGCGCGTCCAGCTGCATGTGCATCATTGCCGCCAGCGGCCGCCGCACGACATTGGCCAGTACTGACGCCACCGCCTTGAGGGCGTCCGGCGTGGGTGGCTGGTGCAGCAGTTCCATTACCATGGCACCGTTGTTGAAATGACCCTGGGCCACCATGCGGGTGGCTTCCTGCCAGCCCAGTGCCAGTTGCTGCGCCAGCAGCGCCGGCATTCCGGTTGCCAGCACCAGGCAATCGATGCGCTGCTCGAGGTTGGATGCGTCTGCGCTGAGCACGCCGTTGCCGTAATGGGTCAGCCAGCGCACCGGATCGGCCAGCAAGGCCGGCCACGCCAGCGCCACGTCGGGTCTGCCACAGGCCTGGCGCAGCCGCTGCGCAAGGGCATCGTGAAAGGCATTCTCGCCCCGATCGCGCAGGAAGCTCGCCACCAGTCCGGACAGAATCGGTACAATGCGCGCGGCCAATGCGGGCCGCAGCTCGCAGAACGGATTGGCAGCCAGCATGGCACCAGAGAATGCCTGGGCAAGTTTCCTGGCGATGGACTCGGGCAGGCCGCGCTGCGTCGACAGTTGCTGCGCAATCCGTACGGCGTTGACCGGCATCACGACCAGCCCCTGGCCGGCGCTGGGCAGCATGCCCAGCAGGCAGGCCGGCATGCCGGCACATGCTGCGGCCAGTTCGGCGCTGCACAGCTGCTCCAGCGTACGCGCCTGAGCCTGTTTCAGCGCCAGCAAATCCAGGATGCCGGCACGGTCAAGGCCGGCTTCCATCAACGTGAAGACAATGCCGCCATGATGGCGCTGCAGGTCGGCGTCTGCCTGTTGTGCCTGCTGGCCCAGCTGCCACGCCAGCAGCAGCCCTGCTTGTGCAACCCGGCATTGGCGCACTGTGGTGGCCTGCGTGTTGTCCGGCAAGCCCTGGCGAATGATCGTCAAGCGCGTGACGAGGCGCTGCGCGTGGCAGGCAAACATGCCGGCACGGCACAAGCCGGCCTCATCGGCGCCATGGTTGATCCAGTTTGCCAGCAGGGCACCGGCTTGCGCCAGCAGCGTTCGATCGAACGCCGTGGCCAGCGGTGCAACCAGGCTGTCGAACGTGATGTCACAGCGCGGCTCGCGCTCCTGCGCCAGTTGCCAGGCGCGCGCACCCAATGGCCCCTGCGGATCGATATCGGCGCCAGCGGCGATCAGGCCGACGATGACCTTGCTGTACCCGCCTTTGATGGCCTCATGGAATGCCGGGTTCAGGCCGCGTGGTTCTTCGGTTGTCTGGCGCAGCACTTCGTCGACATCGTCGCGGCTGATGGCCAGCATGAGTTCGGGGCTGATGCCGGGACTGGCACGCACGGCAATGGGCTGCAGCGGCACCTGCGCCAGATCGAGCGCTGGTGGCGGGCTGCTGGCAGCCGGTGGCGACGATGGCTGCGCCAACGGTGCGTGTGGGGTGGGTTCGACATGCTGGACCAGGCCTGGCACGGGTTGATGCACCAAGTCGCTTGACTGCGGCAGGCTGTTGTGCGGCGCGGATTCAAGCGTGCGGCACGGGTGCAGCCGTGCCGAAGCGCCGTTCCCAGCACCGTGGACTGCCAGTGCCCTGGCGCGGTTTTGTACTGCTTCGAGATAGCCCGGTTCCGGGCTGCGCGCCCGCAATGATTTTCCCGCCGGTCCGCTGCGCTGCTGGGAAAACGCTGCCTCCCGGCGCCGGGCGGCGACCGGCGCTGCCGGTGTGGCGCCGCCCACCGGCGTGCAACGCCTTGGAGGATCATTGGCGGATGTGCCCTGGGCATGCCCTGCACTGCCTGAGGCTGTGCGCCGTAGCGGGTCTGGTGCCCCCGTGGCTGTGCGCCGCAGCGGGAGCGCTGTCCCCGTGCCAACTGCGATGAAACGCTTGGGCGTGACGCAGCGATCCATCAGCTCCACCTGCTGCGGCAAAGGATCAGCAGCGGCGCTACCGCACGCGCGATGAAGGGAGGAATACGGCGCATCGATCGGAAGCGACGCGCGGCTGCGTTGATGTTTTCCATGATTGGCCTGGGCAATTGATAACAGCGTGGTACCGGCGTGGTAGCAGCATGGTAAAACGCGTGATGACAGCATGGTGACAGCGTACTGACAACGTGGCGGCGCCGTGGCGACCACGCGGCGGCGTCATGACGAATCACAGCGACAACGCCAGCCTGCCGGCTGGCAAGTCCAGCACTGGCGCCATGATTCCGACAATCCCTTGAGTGACTGTTTTGGAAAAACAGTTCCCGACGTTGGCAACAGTTGGCGCAAACACTACACCTGCAGCCATCAACGATTGTGATGAACAGCATGACTTGGGATAGGGGAAAACCGCAAACAGCAAAGCACTGCGGGAAGGCGCAGCGGGCAGCGCAGCAGGCAGCGCAGCAGGCAAGCGCCGGGGCGGAAGGATTCAGGCAGTCATCTGGAAAATGGTGGCAAGCAAAACTGCCGCTGTCAAGCAGCGGCAGTCATGCAACGCTGATCAAGCTGCAGCAATCACGCCGCGCGCAAGCCGCCATGCAGCAGTGCGGTGCGCACCATGGCATGGTTTTCCCAACGCTTGCCGGAACTGACGACCCGCTCGTGCAAACAGGCTGGCATGGCAGCGCGCTTGAGGCGTTTGCTCAGTTCGACATCTTCCATTGTCGCAATGGCGTCAAAGCCACCAAGGTGGTGAAACAATGCCCGCTTGACGAACATGGCTTGCTCGCTGGTGGCAATGCCGGTCAGGCGTGAACGCAGGTTGATGGTGCGGGCCAGCAAGGGCAACAGCTTGTTGCTGCCAGCAATGTCAAGGTCAAAACGACCCCAATGGAATTGTTGCAATGCTTCGCTAATGATTTCATCGGCTGACTCCGGCAGACGGGTATCGGCTTCCAGGAACAGCATGGCATCGCCGCGCGCATGGCGTGCACCGGCATTGAGTTGCTGTGCCCGGCCGCGCGCACTCTTGACGATCAAGTCCGACAAGGGTTCAGCCAGCTCCAGCGTGTTGTCGCTGCTGCCGCCATCGGCAACGATGATCTGGGCACCACGGGCACGCAACCCTGAAAGCTGTTCGAGCAAAGCTGTGATGTTTTTGGCTTCGTCGAAGGTCGGAATAATGATCGATAAGGCTTTCATGGCACACCCATTCTGTCAGGTTGATAGATACTTCCCGCATGCCATTGCTTCGCTCCGCTGTAGCACACAGGACACTGCCACAAGGCAATGTTGGTTTCAAGCAATGTATCGATTCTACCGTATTTTCTTGTAAACGCAATTCAAAATGGGTGGCAAATGTTTCTTATTTTTAATTATTTTAGGTTTAACATGAATTTGCCGATTTCCTCACGCGTTTGATGATTGAATTAACCAGCATGTTCCTTCATCTCATGGCCGATTCGACCAGTATTCATGGTGAGTGCATTGCGTGGAAGCGATGATGGGCTGAGTACCCGATGGTGATGCGCAAGCTGCGCAATGCCGCATAGCAGCATTGCCGAGCCGCGCCATTAAATCTGTTGCTGGTTTGCGCAGAACCCAGGCACCGGATCTGCCGGTCAGATTGGCCAGAGTGGCGCCTCGTCCATGAGCGCCACCTGCTCCCGCAATTCAAGAATGCGATCCTGCCAGTAGCGTTCGGTATTAAACCAGGGAAAGGCCAGTGGAAACGCCGGATCGGTCCAGCGCCGCGCCAGCCAGGCGGAATAATGAATCAGGCGCAGCGTGCGCAGCGCTTCGACCAGGTAAAGCTCTCGCGCATTGAAATCACAGAAATCTTCATAACCGGCCAGCAGGTCTGCCCATTGCCGCACCATGTCGGCCCGCTCGCCCGAGAGCAGCATCCACAGATCCTGGATCGCTGGTCCACTGCGGCTGTCGTCGAAATCGACAAAATGCGGACCGGCATCGGTCCATAACACATTGCCCACGTGGCAATCGCCATGCAGACGCAGGGCATCGACCTGGCCGGCGCGTTCGAAACAGCGCTGCACACCTGTCAGCGCCTGCTCGATCACGCTGTCGTAGGCGGCGCGCAGCGACGAGGGAATGAAGCCATTGGCGAGCAGATATTCGCGCGGTTCTTCGCCAAACGTCGTCAGCGACAGCGCCGGGCGCAACTGGAATGGCTTGACGCGTCCGACTGCATGAATGCGGCCGATGAAGCGGCCCAGCCATTCCAGTGTTGCAGGGTCTTCGAGTTCCGGCGCGCGGCCGCCATGCATGGCGAACACCGAAAAGGCGTAGCCCTTGAACTGATGCAGGGATTGACCGTTCAGCACCATGGCCGGCACCACGGGAATCTCGAGCTCGACGAGTTCGCTGACAAACGCATGCTCTTCGAGGATTTGCGCATTGCTCCAGCGCGCCGGGCGATAGAACTTGGCCACCACCGGCCGGCCTTCATCCATGCCGACCTGGTAGACACGGTTTTCATAACTGTTCAAGGCCAGCAGGCGGCCGTCGCCAAACAGGCCGATGCTGTCAAGGGCGTCAAGGACGAGAGCGGGATTGAGCGAGGCAAACGAGGGGGTGGCGGTTTCCATCCAGCGATTGTACGGTTTATGACCGCCGCCGGGTTTGCCCATTTGACCGAGGTGTTTTCCCCACCGCAGCAACGCAGCTTCGATTGCACTCAACGCCGCGACAGCAGCATCGACACATTTGCCTCGATCGACATGAAACTGGGCACACGGCGGCCATCGATCTCGCCGGGTGCAAACGTCAAGACGCGAAATGCATCGATGACGGGCTGGTGCAGTTCGGGGGGCAGCGTCGTGCTGCGCAAGACCACCTGCTGCACCGAGCCATCGGCATTGATATAGATGGTCAGGATGGTGCGTCCAAATGCCTCCAGCCATTTCGGCGGCAGACGCAGGATCGGGTCGGTGGCGGGCGACGGACGTACGGAGAGCCGGGAAGTCGGATAGTAGGTGGCATCGAGCAAGCCACTTTCAGGCGCCGAGGGCGCTTTCAGGGCACCGATGCGTTCCATTGGCACCGGCGGCGGCGTGAGCAGCTTGACCGCGTCCGGTTTTTCCGGCGGCGCCTTTGCCGGCACGGCAATGGACGAAGCGGAATCCGGCCCGGCAAGTGCGGCCGAGACGCCTGGCGGCGATGCTGCAGGCAGTTGGGCCGGTCTGGCAGCCGGCGCAGCAGTCGATGCGGATGGCGCGAGCGCTGCTTCGACGATGACCGGGGACGAGGAAGCGGCGTCGCGCGCAGCCGGCGGCATTGCTTCGGTGGGCCCATGCGTTGCCGGCACTTGTGACGGTTTATCAACTGGTGCGGCTGCCAGGGTCGGATCTCCGGCCACCGATTCGCTCGCCAGCAGCCTGACCTGGAAAGCAAACGGCGGCATGACGATGCCCGGCTTGCGCGTCGACGGATCAGGCTTGACGGCGCCCCAGCCAAAACCGCCCAGCACAAGATGGGCTGCCAGCGACAGGCCCATTGCAATGCACGCGGGCGGCGACAGTTGCGGCGTGTTCATGGCAAGCCCCTGGCGCTGGCTACTTCCAGCAATTCGCCACCGTCGAAGCGCTGACGCCCTTGACGCCGGTATTGGTCAGCGAAAAACTGCCGCATTTGTCGTTGGCCTGTGCCGATCCCACCACCGGTGTTGCCGTGAGCGTCCATGTCGTTGCCGACACATTGGACCAGGCGATGGTATAGAAGCCACCGGTCGAGGTTGCCGGCACCAATGCCGTACGCAGCGTTGACGGTGTGACCGGCACGTTGTAGCTCATGTTTTCGGTGTAGTAACGCTCCAGCGCCTGGGCACCGCTGGTCAGGGCCGACATGGCATCACTGCGCCTTCCGCGCCGCACATACTCGTTGTAGTTCGGCAGCGCAACCGCTGCCAGGATGCCGACAATGACGACCACGATCATCAGTTCGATCAAGGTGAAGCCGCGCTGGCGCCTTTTCTGGCGCAAGCCGTATGCCAGGTCGGCCAAGGTTGGCATGCTGATTTTTTCCATGAGGGATTCCCGCTCTTTCTTGATTAATCGGTGATGATTTCGCGCCATGAAACCCGGCCAGCCAAACTTCCTGGAATGAAGATGTCATAGTTTTCCGACTGGCCGGTGGTGCCGCTGTGGATGACGATGCCGGCACTCTTTCCCGAGGTGATGAGGGAGCCGTTGCTGGTCATGCCGACATTCGACTTGATGGCGCTGGCAAAACCGGTTGCGGTGGTGACGTTGCTGGTGTTCTTGTAGGTCAGCGAACCCAGGCCTGTAAACACCGAATAATTCAGGTTCGAGCCGGTCAGCGCATCGACATAGTAGTCCCATGAAGTGCCACCGAAACCGCAGACATCGGAGTTCGGCACGGTCGTGGTGAAGGCCAGCACACTGCCAATGACGCGTGGATCGTTGACGACCCGTTCGCCGCCGTCGGGCAAATCCATGTACCAGCCTTTCTTGCCCGCGGCCACGGTGTTGGCAGTCACCGTGCGGTAGCTGGTCACCGATACGCCATCGCTTGCCGTGCCGACGGAAATGACCTGCGCCTGCAAATTGGCACGGGAAGTCGAATCAATCGCCACGCCGACATCACGCAGGCCATACACCGTACCTTTGCTGGTATTGGTCTTGTCGGCCGTGGTGACATACGAGCCAGTGCCGAAGTTGAGCACGATGCCGCCGGCTGGATTGATCAAGGCATCCGGCGCGCTGGTAATTTTCTGCACGGTGCCGCTCGAATCCTTGGCGGTATAAAATGGCAATGGCGCGGCAACGGTGCCGAAGGCCGGCGCCCAGCTTGCCGGTGCTGCATCGGTCAGGTCGAACTTCCACATGTTGCCAAGCAAGTCACCGGCATAGACATAATCGATGTAGTTGTCGCCATCGACATCGACTGGCGCAGTGGTGGCCAATCCATTCGGCGCCGGGACACTGCCTGCGCGTG
>JBPBPY010000178.1:0-9148 GCA_050954505.1 Janthinobacterium lividum | reverse complement strand
CCATGTGCACACGGAAATCATCGAACTGGTGGGCAGCGAGCAGTTGCAGCGGGTGCGCTTTCGCGATGCCGAAGGCGCAGTGCAGGACCAGCCAATCGAGCATGTGTTCCTGTTTCTCGGCGCCGACCCCAACAGCGGCTGGCTCGATGGTTGCGTGGCGCTCGACGACAAGGGCTTCGTGCTGACCGGGCCGGCGCTGCCACCGGGGCGCTGGCCGCTGCCACGGCCAGCGTTCCTTCTGGAGACTGACCGCCCGGGCATCTTCGCTGCCGGCGACGTGCGCAGCGGCTCGGTGAAACGGGTGTCGACGGCCGTTGGCGAAGGCGCAGCAGCCGTGCAGACCTTGCTCCTGGTGCTGTCACAACTGGATTAGCCGGATAAAGCCTTTGGCTGCGCCACGATCAGGCGGTTGACGTACGGGTCCAGCTGCAGGGCGCCATAGTATGGCGCCGGCCGGTAGTGGTAGGCAAAATGCGGCAGCATGGAATACTGGATCGTCAGCATCAGCCGCGCCGTGGTCTTCGGCACCTCGCCTTTGTGCACGCCTGCGGTATCGACGGCAAACCCGAAACCGGCGCGGCCGGTGAAGGTCTTCAATTTGTCGGCACCATAAAGGTCGGCGACTTGTTGATCACCAAAGAAACGCAGGCGCATGTGCATCGGCTGCAAATGGGTTCCCTCGACAAAAATGTGCGGTCCTGCATCAAGATCGACGTCGGTTAGATAGACAAACACCTTGAGGAACTTCCAGTCATCTGCATCCCTATGAAATGTTTGCAAATCATGGGCTTTGCGATTGCCCGGAAACGACCAGCGCAGTGCCAGCGAACTGATGGTCGGGGCACAGCCCAGGTAATCCCATGCCAGTTGCAGCAGCTGCGGCGAGTTGGCCAGCGCAAGAATGTGTGGACAGTTGATCAAGTCGGCAAGACTGTAATCTGCCAGCGACAGGTGTGACGGTACATTCTCGATATGCATGGGTGTGGGCAATGCCGTGGCAGTCTGGAATGCCTTGCCTTGCACGTAGGCATGAATATCGGCCACCTGCGCAGGTGTGAGCAGCTGTCCCAGTGCACAGTGGCCTTGTTCCCCCAGTGCGCGGGCCAGTAATGAGGCGATGACGCCGCCAGGAGTGGAAACGGGAACCGAAGCCAGGGTTGCAGAGGTTGCAGAGGTTGCAGAGGTTGCAGAGGTTGTAGAGTGCAAGGACAGCGGCGTCTCTTCGGCGCCCGGCGCCATCGCTGCTGCTGTCGATAATGAACTACGTTCAGGCCAATCTGCCAATCCCGGCAAGCTGATCGCTGCGCCAGCTGGCGCTGCCATCTTGCCGGCGCTGGTTGCCGAGGCAAGCGATGCCGCCGCCACTGGGGACGTCATCATGATTGCTGCCGATCGTCTGGCGCGCCGGCGAACCAGCAGACGGATGCAGCGCATTACCGCGCGCCGGGGCATAGGCATGGTCACGGTGCGTTGCAGATAGTACAGGAAACTTTGAACCGGTTTGAAACCCTTGCCAGGCTTGAGCTGCGCGTACTCCATATTGTCTCCTTTGTCAGGAACGCGTGGTATGAAGGCAGATTTTTTTGATAGTGATTTGTTTTGCCAGCGTCGGGCTGTCGTACCCCTAGCTCATGTTGTACAGGATCAACATAAACATACCATAAATAACATTTGTTGGATAATTTATTTTAACCAAAAGAAATAATGTGGAGATTCCGCGCGCACGAATCCACTGCGTCATATTTCAGATAACCCTGAAGCGCACTCGACTCGGTGCTTGCCAAACAATGCCGATGGCAACCAAGCCCAGCAGCAAGTTGCAGTCGAGATTGCCATCAAGAATGAGGATGGAACTTTGTCACTGGGGAAACCACTTACCTTTGGCACACAAAATCGTCGATGCAGGCGCTGGCTTTTAATGGGAATGAAGCGACTGGAGAAAAGATTGCAAGGCAGGAAACCGGGCATGAAAGAATGTGGCAGAATCAGCAACCCAGCAAGTGAATTAAATATTTAATATCAAATCAATTGCTGCACTTACATTAAAAACTGCGACGTCCATTTGAAGCCACATCCCATGCCGAAATCGAATCAACTCAGCAACGCTACTTCTCTTCCACCGTCACCGTTGTTGCTTGCAGCGCTGGATCAGGGCCAGGAAGTCAAAAACCTGATGACCGATGCTGCTGAAAACCTGGCAGTGGTGAATGCCTATTTTGCGGAAGTCATGCCCGTACCCGACCTCGGCACCCAGCTCGGTCAGGCATTGCTGATCAATGGCGATACGGCGACCAAGGTTCGTCAAGCGGCCAATGTCATCGACAAGGTCAACGCTTCGCTGCGCGATGAAATGCAAGAGCGTGGCGAAATGGAAAAAGCCTTGGCAGTCGCACGCGAGCAGGAAGGCATTGCCATTCACGCCGCTTTGCACGATGCACTCACCGGCTTGCCGAACCGCATCCTGTTTCGTGATCGCCTGGAACATGGTCTGGCCTATGCGAAGCGGCATGGGGGAAAACTGGCAGTATTTTTCCTCGATCTTGATGGATTCAAGAGCATCAATGACTGTTATGGACACGATATTGGCGACCGGGTTTTGCAAACCACGGCAGCCCGTTTGAGCGCCGTGACCAGGGCCACCGATACACTGTGCCGGCTTGGTGGCGACGAGTTCCTTTATCTCGCGTTGGGCGTTGATGACGAAGTTGGCATCAAGTGTATTGCCGATAAACTCGTCGGCGCGTTGAATGTGCAATGTGAATTTGATGGCAACTTCATCTCGGTCTTTGGCAGCATCGGCATCGCCATGTTCCCGCGCAATGGCGATTCAGCTGAAGCATTGCTGAAAAGCTCCGATGCAGCCATGTACCATGCCAAGCGTACAAAGTGCAGTGTCTATGTTTCTCCCTCGGCCATTGCGGGAAGTGATTTCGAAGGCGCGGCACCGTTCAAGGAAATCTGACACCAGGCAGCGTGCGGACTCGATGGACTGATGGAATCAGGAAATCTGCAGCAGCCTGAACCTGTTTCTCATGCTTGTACCGCCGCTGCAGGTTTATCGAAGACGCTACGCAGATACGCAATTACGTTGTCATGAAGTTGCGATGTTACGAAGTTTTGAAGTTACGAAGCTGCGAAGCGGCGATATCACGAGTGACAGAGCTTTGCCGTTCTGCAGTCGCGCAGTACGCGCCGCAAGGTAAAAGGGTGCGGCGAGAGTTCTATCCTAATGTGCGCCCTGCCCCCAGGGCTGCCATGGTTTGACCAAGTCAGCCCATTGTCCCGCCCTACGGTGGTCTTCTTTTCGCCTCACGGCTTTCATGCAGTTGAGTCAAGCCGCCTTCCACCATCCAGGCGCCCTTCAGCGCACAGCATCGTAGATGTCAGCTCTGTCAAACAGCGCTGTTGTCATCCCGTCACAGTCAAAGTGATCGCTTGATCAAGCTGCCACCTTCTCGACGCCAGCGGTTGCGCTGGCGTGCATCGTAATTCTTTGGCAACAAAGCCCTTGCATTCTGCGAGCCGGCGTAAGTGCCAAATTCCAGGTGAAAAGGCGAACCATCGTGATCAATTCGGCGACGCTGGCAAGGCCGGCCTCGATCTCGAGGTCGACGGGTGCGCAGCCATGGGACGGTCGCTCGCACCACATTGTGTTCTGTCATGACGAAGCACCAGGCTGCACTGGCATGTCGCCCCGCCAATAAATATTTCATTTCTCACGGATATGGCGGGAAACCCGCGCGATGTCAACACCAAATTCCACAAAGAAATATTTCCCAAAAGAACTTATTTAGGTTATCTTTACACATCGAAATTAATTCCACACGGAACTTAAGTGACAATTATATCAGTTGTTTCGATACTGCAGAATTTGCCGATTTAAAAAAAGGGAAAAATAAAAATGAATACAACAGACAACAGCAAATACTCATTTCAAATCAATCGCGGGATGGGTGAAGAGCAACGGGGATGGCAGCTGAGTTTTTTCCAGGATGGAAAAGCGGTTGGAAAACAATTGCAAGCAGTGCACCCCGCAGACACCTATGAAATGGCACTGCAATACGCTTTCGATTGGCTGCAACAACGCGCCACGATCAGCGAACCGGCCGCTCTGGTAAATTGAATTGACCACCTCGGCAATGAACCACGTCTCCCACACACAAATAAATATCTCAAAAATTCTCAAGGAAGTGGAATTTTTTGTTATCTAAATGATATCTTTTGCACATTGTTTAAACGACAATATTTCAAAAAAACCAACTGTTACTTGTGTCAACAAACTTAATCGACCTGAGGAAATATCATGATGCTGGCCCAAATCGAAATGACCGCGTTGACTGAGGTGACGAATGTAGAGCAAACCGGCATTCCGCTGGTCGAAATCGCAAGTTTGTTTCAAAAGCATAAAATGCACTTAATGCACTTTGTCCAACGCTATGTCAGCAGCTGGGATGACGCAGAAGATGTGGTGCAAAACACCTTTGTCGAAGCGGTCCGTTGCGCGCACCGCTTCTCCGGTCTCTCGAAGCCCTCAACATGGCTGTTCGGCATTGCACTCAACCTGGCGCGCAATCAAGTGCGTCAAAACGGTGCCGACCGCTACGATACCGTTGACGAAGATTTCATGGAGCAAATCATCGACGTGCATTCCGACCCAGCAAAAATCTTCGAGATTCGCCAGATCGCCGCCAAGGTCGATGTGCTGCTGGCCGACCTGCCGGTCAAGATCCGCGCAACGTTCGAAGCCATTCTTGAAGGTGACATGACCTACGAAGAAGCCGCTGCAGAACTGTGCATTCCTGTTGGTACCGTCCGCTCACGCGTTGCCCGGGTACGTTCCGCCGCCCGCGCACAGTGCGGCCGCAACTGATTCGACAAGGTCAACATGATGCCTTGTCCTGTCTGCGGGGTTCGGTCAATCCGGATTGCCACCCCGCTCAGGAACTTGTTTGAATTGTACGATCCCTCAGGGTCTGACAAACTGAGAAAAGTCAAGAAGTGATTGTTCTGACCATTTTTTTCTGCTGCCCCCAATGACGCCATGCCGGAAACGGACGACGAAGTCCATTACTTGAAGCACCATCGTCTACACTGTAGCGATGAAACAGTTTGAAGATTACATTGTCCGATGCGCCTGATTCGTTGGAGTCAGCAAGGCACTGTCGACAATATTGCATTTGCAAGTGACCACCTTGATACGCCGCTTCATGTCCTGGAAGAAGGTACAGGTCTGTTCGGCTGCGATCTGGTTGAAGCAGGCAAGTTCAGAAATGGTGCTGCACGCTGGTGGTGCCGCACACACAATGAGTATTGGGGCAGAAAATCGGAGCTGCAGCTTGCCGACCGATCAGGGCAACCGGCGTGCCGCCTCTCATGCCAGCCGATGGCCTATGTCATCGATCCATTCATCCTGAATCCGTCGGATTTTGAAGAACTGACGATTGAATGCCTGTTGCCGCCTGCAATGTCGAGCCACAGGGCACATGCCAATTCCACCCTTATCCGTGTGCGCGCCATACAAACAGGCACTCAAGCCGGTAGGCGCGCCCTTGTCACCGATGCCGAACATCGGGCACTGGCCGTGCTGATCGATTTTCCGCCTCCGCCGTCCCCGTCCTTGCTTGCTGCGCCCGACATCACCCGCCTGCACCTCACCCCGCCAGCCGCGCTGGCATTCGTTCTGGCGCGCGAACGTGGGCAGGCGCTCACCTGCATTGCCTGCCGTCGTTGTGGATACCCTCATCTCGATCTTGGCGCATTTGCCTGCAAGGAACATAAACGGCATTACTGCGGCAATTGTGGTCATGACGGCACGCATGGGGCAGGCCCGGCCATTTCATCGCCGCTGCTGGTTCTCCATGAACAGACCAGCAGCGGCACGCCTGAACCGGCGCTTGGCGAAATCGACCTCGACCGGTATGCAAATTGCGAAGTCGAATTGCGCGCCAGTCTGCCTGCGATTGTCTGGAAAGTAAGCCGGCCGCAACCTATCGGCATTACCGTCCAGATTTGGCGGCACGGACGGCGCATCATCGATGAGTCATTTGCCAAGGTGCGCTACGCCGGACAGTTGCTGGACCGGCGACAGTTGCTGGAGAAAATGCGCGCTTGCTGACGGCGCCGGCGACATTGGCGAAGTGACCAGTAAACTGCGGTTTGTCGCAATTGTTTCTTAAAACCAACGAAATTGCGAGACAATTTAATTTCCATATGGCACCATACGGCATTTGAGCCGATTGCATGTTGCCACTTCCTGGCAACGATTGTGTCAGCTGCCTGTGGAAGTCCTTGCCATGCAAACAAACCTAGCTCCATCCAGGCGCGCCCTCTTTGGTCCTGCCGAAGAAAAAAGCCGCCTTGAAGCGCTTTACCGGCTTGAAATGCTCGATACGCCCCCGAGCGAAGCGTTTGACAAGATCACCCGCATGGCTGCACAGCTGTTCAAGCTGCCGATTGCCGCCATTTCATTCACCGATGCCGACCGCCAATGGTTCAAGTCGCGCGTCGGCATTGAACACCGCACCATCCCACGGGAAGGCGCGCCTTGCGCCGCAGTTGCCGCCTCCACCGATTTCCTCGTGATTCCAGACTTGCAGCTCGATGGCAGTTATCGTGAAAGCCATCTGGGCCGCAACGGCATCCGCTTTTATGCTGGCGCGCCGCTGACAACTGCCGACGGCCATTGCCTGGGCGCAATGTGCGTGCTCGGCAGCGAGCCGCGGGAAATCAGCGCCGAGGAAATCACTTCCTTGACCGACCTGGCAGCCATGGTCATGGCCCAGATCGAATTACAGCATGCATTCGGACGCATCGACCCCTTGAGCGGCCTGCCCAACCGCACCCAGTTCATTGACGATTTCGCTGACCTGCAGCAGGAATCGCCGAAAGGCACCGAGCGGCTGGCAGTACTGGTGGAACTGGCCAATCCGGAACAGATGAACAATGCGGTGCGCGTCATGGGTTCGATGTATCTGGATCAGGTCATAGCCCAGGCAGCCCTGACCATCCAGGGCATCATTGGAAAAAACCGCAAGGTCTATCATGTCGCAGCGACCCAGTTTGCCTTCCTTGGACCGCCGAAGACCGACGCTGCCGATTATGCCGAACTGGTTCAGCGCTGGATGAAAAATATCGAAGCCACACCGATCTCGCGTTTCCTCAGCACCACCGTGGTGGGCATTGCGCCATTCCGGGTCGGGATCACGGAGTGCCGTGACGTCCTGCGCATGGCCCATGGCGCGGTGCAGGAAGCGATGACCGGGAATGTCTCGGTGGGTGTGTATTCAGCTGCCCAGGACGCTGCCTTCCAGCGCCAGTACGCCTTGCATAACGACTTCGCCACTGCGCTGGCGAGCAGTACCCAGTTGCGCCTGGTGTACCAGCCACGCATCGAACTCGGCAGCATGCGCTGCGTTGGCGTGGAAGCGCTGCTGCGCTGGACCCATCCCTGCTTTGGCGAGATCTCGCCGGGTGAATTCATTCCGCTGGTCGAACGCACATCGCTGGCACGGCCCATGACTGCCTGGGTCATCGACTCGGCCATCCGCCAAATGGCACTCTGGCGTGCTGGCGGCCTGGAGATCGGCATGTCGGTGAATGTTTCGACCGCCAATCTGACCGAGGAAGACCTGGCCGAACGCGTCGGCGCCGGCCTGCAGCACCACGGCGTGGCGCCTGCGCTGTTCGAACTGGAGGTGACCGAAAGCGCCATGATGGACAACCCTGCGCGCGCGCTCGAGACGCTCGAGGCGTTGGCCAGCCTCGGCATCCGTCTGGCAATTGATGACTTCGGCACGGGGCACAGCAGCCTGGCGTACCTTGAACGCTTGCCGGTCCATGTCGTGAAAATCGATCAGTCGTTCATGAAAAATCTCGAGCACGACGAGCGCAAGCAGCGCCTGGTCTCGACCATGATTGCCTTTACGCACGACCTCGGTTATCGCGTGGTGGTCGAAGGCATCGAGACCGAGGCGTCGCTGGCCATGGTGCAGCAGATGAAGTGCGTCGAAGCACAGGGTTATCTGTTCGGACGGCCAATGCCCAGCAGTGCGTTCGACGGCTGGTATGAGCAAAACCGCCGTGATCTGGCCAGCGTGCCGCAGGCAGGCCAATCGGTGGCGCCGGTTCGGCAGATGTGCACAGCCGGCTGATCCGGCGCAGGGGAAGCCGGCAGCAACCTGCGCTCAAGCCCATGCCTATGGCTGGCTGGCTGGCTGCGCAGCATGAGGTCCAGGCCAGAGCGCTGCCGGCATGTGCCTGGCGCTGCCCCTGCCCTTTCCACCCGGCTCAGGATTTGCCGGCCTTCTGCAATCGATAGGTCAAGCCTTCGACAATATCCTTGTGGTTGTTCATCCTGGCGAAATCGATTGCCAACATGCCGGCACTGTTGCGCAAGGTCGCATCGGCGCCTTCGTCGAGCAGCAGCTTAATGGTGAGGATGTGGCCATCGCGCGCCGCCATCATCATCGGCGTGATGCCGTTTGCCGAGCCGGCATCGATATAGGCCGCATTGTCGAGCAGCACCTGGACGATGTCGTTGCGTCCCACCGAGGCGGCATAATGCAGCGCCGTCCAGCCCGGCCGGTTCAGCTCCGCCCCTTTTGCCAGCAAATCGTTGACGGCCTTCAGGTTGCCGCGGTAGGCCGCGATCATGAGCGCATTGTCGCCATTGTGGGCCTTGATTTCAAGATCGGCGCCTTTGGCGGCGATCAGTACATCGACCACCTTGAAGGCGTCTTCGCGCAAGGCCAGAATCAATCCACTGTCGCCACGGTCGGGTTCGACCGTGTTGGGATCGAAACCGCGCTGAAGAAATTTCTTGACGGTGGAATCGTCGTTGAGCTTGACCGCGATGAAAAACTCTTCCAGCGCACTGGCGCCGGCCCATCGTGGCAAGCCCAGGCCGAGCAGCACTGCAGGCACGATGGCGAGCACATGCCGGCGCCGGCAGCGAAACACGTCTGCCAGCGCGGCTTGCGATGCGATGTCAGTACTCAGGTCGGTGCTGGTCACGGGTGCAGCCGCATGGCGGTGAAATAAATCATGCATGGTCTAGGGCGTGTCCTCAATTCAGTTTAAGCCAAATAAAAGTGCAAGCCAGGAAGAGAATCGCTTTGAAATTCCTAGCCAGTTTTTCGAATCGTGTGGC
>JBPBPY010000206.1:0-9219 GCA_050954505.1 Janthinobacterium lividum | reverse complement strand
CAGGCCGGCACAGCCACCGAGCGCCTGCATCAGGCGCGCTGCGACCAGGACATGCAGATCGGGGGAGAGCGCCGCGACCAGGCCGGCAACCGTGTAGATTGCCAGGCCGGCCATGAGCATCGGGCGCCGGCCCAGGCCATCGGCCAGCGGACCGTAGATCAGCTGGCCGCATGCCAGGCCAATGATGTACAGGCTGATGGTCAGCTGCACCGAGGAAATCGAGGCGCCGAAATCGTGGCCCACGGCCGGCAGTGCAGGGACGAACATGTGCATGGCCAGCGTGCCGCTGATGGTCACCATCACCAGCAGCCACAGCGGTGCCTTGGTTCGCGGTTGCAGCGTCGGCTTCATGACTGGCACGGCGTGGCGCGCCGGCGGGCTTGTTCGATGACGCCGTTGGCAATCTGGCCGACGGCTTGGGCAGTGCCGCGCGAGGCAGGCATGAGAGGATCCTGGAAAATGAACGACCAGCCGATTATAAAAGAATCAATCGACCGGTGCTGCCGGCCTGGCAAGGGCCATGCTGAATGCAGACCATCTTCAGCCCAGTCTGCGGTTGGCCTTGGACCAGCATTGGACCAGCATCGAATCCGCTCCCGACCAGCTTCAGGCCACGCGCATGAAGCTGCCCTCTCCATGCTGGTCCAGTTCTTCGAAACGCACGGCTGTTGCCCGGCCGTCGCTGCCGATTGAAAACAGCAGCCCGCCAAGATAATGGATATCGAGATCGCCCGGTGCCATGTCGACGGTGCCCGGCGCCGGTACCGGTGTGCCGGGAGAGGCATCGATGAAGACATTGGCGTTCCAGTGCACCAGCGTTCTGGTGACTGGCCACGGTCCGATCGACATCGAGAGCGTATTGCCAGCGTGACTGATCTCGAGCGGGCCATAAAAAGGATTGCTGTAGCGTCCGGTGTAAGCGGACAAGGGCAGCGGCGGGCTGATCGTCTGCGCTGCAGTGGAATAGTCATTGGCCAGGATCAGCCTGGGACGCAGGAAATCAATGAAAACCGCATTCGACGCGGCATAGTGGTCGCGGCTGATCATGCCGTTGAACATCAGGTCGAAAAAACCGCGGGCCAGGGCTTCCGGCAACCCAACTGGGGCACCATTGGTCAATACCACGATACCGAGCTGCTCGGCGGGCATCATCGACACATTGGTTGCCGCGCCCCGATTGAATGCACCCGAGTGCGAAATGCGCACTCTTCCAGCGTCATCGGTGGCAACATTCCATCCCAGGCCATAGAAAGCGCGCGCCGGGGCGGCACTGCCTGGAGCAGCAGTGGAGATGACTGCTTCACGCGTGGCTGCGAGCACATCGCCATCGATCAACTGGCGTGGACCCTGGCGGCCGTTGGCCAGGTGCAGCCTTACCCATACGCTCAGGTCGCGCACGCTGGAGCTGACCGATGCTGCCGGCGCCTGGACATCGGCATCACGGTCGTAACGCTCGACATACCTGCCTTCGGCCAGCACGTGGGAATGGACGCGGTTGGCGCGCGCCAGGAAATCGGCATGCCGCGAACTCGTCGAAGACATGCCCAGCGGCGCATACAGCAGGGTTTCGCACAGGCTGGCCCAGTCCATGCCGAGTGACCTGGCCAGCGCAAAACCTGCTTCGGAAAAGGGCATGTTGGCATATTGATGAAACTGGCGAAATGGCCTCCACAAGGGGACATGGCGCAGGCGCTGCAACACTTCACTGCTGCTGTAGCCGATTTCTTCCAGCAGGTCGCCGGCCGCGCCTGCCAGTCCGCTGCGGTGTGACAGCAGATCGCGCAGCGTCAATTCGGCGCTGGCCAGCGGGTCGCTCAGAGCAAAGCCAGGGTCAAGCGTGCCGATGCGGGTATCCCATTCGGCGCGGTGCCTGAGTGTGGCGGCAATCACGGTCGAGGCCATCGGTTTGGAGACCGAGGCCAGCGGAAAGACCGTATCGGCATCAACCGCATCGCTGCTGCCAGCGCGGCGCACGCCAAATCCTTTCATGTGAGCGACGCGCTCGCCTTGGACCACCGCAACGGCCATGCCGGGAACGGCACTGCGGGCCAGGGTCGCACTGGCCCAGGCATCGAACTGCGGCAGCACCGCTTCGAGCTGGGCCTGCTGCGCCGAACTCACCAGGACCTGGCCGCCATTGCCGTCACCGCATCCAGACAACAGCGGTAGCGCACAGCAGCTTCCTGCAATGACAGTGGAGATGCCCAGCGCCAGCTTGCGCCGGGTTTGATCCGGTGGCGAAGCAAAGGAGGGCTGCGCTGCCGCGCTGGCGCCCCGAGGGCGTTGCAAGACATGGTCCGGGTTTGGCGTTGCCATCGTCATCTCCTGGTGGATATCAAAAATGCAGAACAAAATGCACGCCTGATGTTCAGCAAATTCAGATGGTACAACCAATAGTTATTACGATGAACTAAAAGTAATGATGTGCCGAAAAATTCATGCCGGCAGCCAGCGCAGCAGTTCCGGCATCAGCCATGGCGCCAGGAAAGCGGTCAGGATGCCATTGATGCCCATGCCCAGGCCGGCGAAGGCGCCCATTTCGGCACTGACTTGGAAGGCGCGCGCCGTGCCGATGCCATGCGCACCGACGCCAATGGCGAAGCCACGCACCTGGTGCGAATCGATGCGCAGGAAATTGAACAGGAAGCGGGCGATGACAGCGCCAAATATGCCGGTGCTGATCACCAGCATGGCGGTCAGTGTCGGCACGCCACCGAGTTTTTCCGAAATGCCCATGGCGATAGGCATGGTGACCGACTTCGGTCCAATCGAGATGGCCAGCGCCCGTGGCGCACCCAGCAGTGTCATCAGGCTGACGGCAGAGACGATGGCCGTCAGCGAGCCGGCCAGCAAGCCGCAAAACAGCGGCACGAAGGCGCGGCGCAGGCGCGGCAGCTGGCGCGCCAGCGGAATGGCCAGCGCCACCGTTGCGGGGCCGAGCAGGAAATGCACAAACTGGGCGCCGGAAAAATAATCGCGGTAGGACATGTTGGTCAGGTACAGGATGCTGGCGACCATCGTGATGGCAATTGCCACCGGATTGGCAAACGGTGAGAAGCGGCAGCGCGCATAGATCCAGAACGCCAGCAGATAAGCCGACAGTGTCATCGTCAGCCCCAGCAGCGGCGAAGCGGCAAGGTAGACCCATAGCGCGGTGAATTCGTGCATGTCAGGCATGGTCGTCCGATCCGGCGCTGGCAGCTTCTGTCAAGGGTGCCGGGCCAGGCAGGTGTTTCATCAACGCGCGCGTCACCAGTGCCGTCACCGCCAGTGTCAGCACCGTGCTGCAGATGACCGAGATCACGATCGCCGGCCATTGGCCACTGATGCTCGATGCGCTGACGACGATGCCGACGCCGGCAGGAATGAACAGCAGCGACAGATGGCGCAGCAGCTCGGTGCCGGTTGCCTCGATGATGTCCAGCAGTCCCGGAAACACCAGCAAGGCACCAAACAGCAGCAGCATGCCGATCACCGGGCCAGGCACGGGCAGGTGGGTGATGAAAATGATGCCTTCACCGATGCACTGGAAAATGAGCAGAATGGCAAATGTGGCGAGCATGGCAACGTGGGCAGTAGGGAAGGTTGCCATGTTACCGCCATCGCTGCAGGATGGGAAATGGCCTGAGCCTGCGCCTGAGCGCGTGCATGGCGCCACACTGCTTCAATGTTCGCGCAGGGCACGCCGATACTGGATCGCTTCGGCCACATGGCCACGCTGGACCTGGACGTGGCCAGCCAGGTCGGCAATGGTGCGCGCCACCTTCAACACCCGGTGATAGGCGCGCGCCGACCAGTCGAAGCGGCGCATCGACAGGCGCAGCAGTTCTTCCCCCTGGTCGTCCGGTCTGCAATGCAGGCCGGTTTCACTGCCTGATAGGGCATGGTTGAGCTTGCCTTGCCGCTCGAGCTGCGCCAGCGCAGCGGCTGCTACCCGCTGCGCAATGGCCGCCGAACTCTCGCCGTCAGGCGCATCGAGCAATGCGTCATGGCTCAGGGCAGCCACTTCGATCTGCATGTCGATGCGGTCCAGCAGCGGCCCGGAAATGCGCGACTGATAGCGCGCCACTGCCTCACCCGTGCAGTGGCAGCGTCCATTGGCGTGGCCGAGGTAGCCGCAGGGGCAGGGGTTCATTGCGGCAATGAGTTGGAAGCGGGCCGGAAAGTCGGCCTGGCGCGCCGCCCGGGAAATCGTGATATGGCCCGACTCCAATGGTTCGCGCAAGACTTCCAGAACCCGGCGGTCGAACTCCGGCAGTTCATCGAGGAACAGCACACCATGGTGAGCCAGCGAGATTTCTCCGGGACGCGGCACGCTGCCACCGCCGACCAGTGCCACGCCGGAAGCGGTGTGATGCGGGGAGCGAAACGGTCGCAGCTTCCAGCGCGCGCTGTGAAAGCCGCTGGTGAGCGACTGCACTGCGGCCGACTCCAGCGCTTCATCATCGCTCATCGGTGGCAGGATGCCGGGAAAACGCGCAGCCAGCATCGACTTGCCGGTGCCGGGCGGGCCGATCATCAGGGCAGAGTGCCGGCCGGCTGCTGCAACCTCGAGTGCGCGGCGGGCAAACAGCTGTCCCTTGACGTCGGAAAAATCAGGATGACGGGGTGGGGTTTCGACGATCGATGCTTGCTGGCGCGTGAGGCGGTTCTCGCTGTCCGGTGCGGCAAAATGGGCGCATACCTGCAGCAGCGAATCCGCCGCATAGATCGCCGCATCGCGCACCATTGCCGCTTCCTGGGCATTCGCACGCGGCACGATGAATGCGCGCCTGCGGCCCGAGGTCTCTGCGGCACGGTGCATGGCAAAGGTCATTGCCAGGGCCCCGCGAATCGGCCGCAGGTCACCGGAGAGCGAGAGTTCGCCGGCGAATTCATAAGCATGCAGTTCTTCGCCCGGCAATTGTCCCGAGGCTGCCAGAATGCCCAGCGCAATGGCCAGGTCGAAGCGCCCCGACTCCTTGGGCAGATCGGCAGGCGCCAGGTTGACGGTAATGCGCCGCGCCGGGAATTCGAAATTGGCCGTCTGCAGCGACGCCCTGACGCGGTCCTTGGCTTCCTTGACTTCAGTCTCGGGCAAGCCAACGATGGTAAATGCAGGCAGCCCGTTGGCCAGGTGCACCTCGACCGTCACTTCCGGCGCATCCATGCCGGTCAAAGCGCGGCTCTTGAGTACGGCTAGGCTCATCTGGGTCCTTGTGGGCAACTGCATGGAAAACAGCCGGCACAGCAGGTACGGCGCACGGAACGCTGCAGCGGCCGGCACATTGCCGCTGCATGAATATTCCATGGACAACCGCAAGACGCGATGATTGTTAGTGAACAATCTGACAAATCGTTGTTTTATGGTCCTTCATTACCAGAGCAGAATGCACTTTCAGGGTTTGATCCATACGAGAATCGGCAAACGAACAGCCTATCAAACCTTGTTACGCACCATTTCCTCAAGCGCCGCTACGCGCGCCTCCAGCATTTCCACCTTTTCGCGGGTTGCTG
The DNA here is from genome assembly GCA_050954505.1 of Janthinobacterium lividum. GTDB lineage: Bacteria > Pseudomonadota > Gammaproteobacteria > Burkholderiales > Burkholderiaceae_D > JAQGMO01. Next base: position 3,723 of record JBPBPY010000206.1, on the reverse strand, counting down.
CCAGCACCGACATCTGAATGTCGAATTCTTCGCGCGTGACCAGGTCGAGCTTGGAAAAGCCCTGGCTCAACATTGCCTTGACGTTTTTCTCGATGTCCTTGGCAGGCGAATTCTCGATGGCCTGGTTGAACTTCGATTGCATGTCGGTGAAAAAATTTGACTTGTCCATGATATTTCCTATAAGAAATGTAATGCTGTCGCTGGTTGAATCCGGATTCATGCGCCGCGTTGGTGCGCTGCGCGAACAGACGCCTCATTCTGGTGCGAGAGTGGATCTTGGTGATGATGCAAGCCGGACTGATTGAAATTCGGCTTAAAAATACGCCGCAGTGATGCAAATCATGTCGCTGCAATGGAACTATCGGCTGGCACGCCTCCTGCTATGAATACTTGGAATGCTTTAGGAGAGTATATCCAAATTTGCGGCTGAGACTGTTCCCACACCATCACATCAAAGGAAACAAGATGAAGAAATTGATTCTCGCCGCAGCCATCTGTGCCATGGGCGCGCCAGTGTTTGCTCAGACTGCTGCCGCACCGGCTCCTGACTATACCTTTACCGGCAATCTGACGGTCGCGACCGATTATCGTTTTCGTGGTATCTCCCAGACCTACAAGCAGCCAGCCGTCCAGGGTGGTTTCGACTATGCGCATTCCAGCGGCTTCTACCTCGGCAACTGGAATTCGAATGTCTCGAATAATTCCTACAACAATGGTGCGGGCCTGGAAATGGATTTCTACGGCGGCTACAAATTCGAGGTCGCCAAGGACTTCAATCTTGATGTCGGTGCCCTGTATTACTACTATCCCGGCGCCTCGATCGGCAACACGGGCGAGAAATACAACAATGGTGAAATCTACCTGGGCGCCAGCTATCAGTGGTTTTCCGCCAAATACAGTTATGGCGTGACCGATTTCTTCGGCCTCAATGGCAATTCGGGCGGCACCAACGGCGGCTCCAAGGGTTCAGGCTACCTGGACCTGAATGCCAACTTCGACGTCTATGAAAAAACCGTCCTGACGCTGCACGCCGGTCGCCAATGGGTGCATAACTACGGCCAGTTCAACTACAACGACTACAAGATCGGCATCGCCAGGGATTTCGGTTTTGCCACCATCGGGCTGGCTGTGATCGGCACCAATGCCGACAAGGATCTGTACATTGCCAGCGACAACAACGGCAAGGTCAAGAGGACGGGCGAGACCACTGCCGTGCTGTCGATCAGCAAGACGTTCTGATACCGGGTCTTTCGCTTTTTAGAATTTTCATTACGTAAAGAGGGTTCTCATGAAACTCATTACTGCAATCATCAAGCCATTCAAACTCGATGAAGTGCGGGAAGCCTTGTCTGCCATTGGCGTGCAGGGAATTACCGTCACGGAAGTCAAGGGCTTCGGTCGGCAGAAGGGTCATACGGAGTTGTATCGCGGCGCTGAATACGTTGTCGATTTTCTTCCAAAAACAAAAATCGAGGCAGCCGTCGACGATGACATCGTCGAACGCGCCATCGAGGCAATCGAAACGGCGGCACGTACGGGCAAGATCGGCGATGGCAAGATTTTTGTCTACGACCTGCAGCAGGTTGTCCGCATCCGTACCGGTGAAACCGGCAAAGACGCTTTATAAGGAGATGTTCATGAAAAAATTATTTGCCAGTTTGCTCACGGCCAGCGTCATGCTCGCTGCGGCAGCTGTCCCGCAACTGGCCATGGCGGCAGATGCCAGCGTCAAATCCGCACCGGTGATGCTGCTCGCGCAAGCCAACACCGATTCTCCAGGCGCCACACCCGCAGGCGCAGCACCGGCGTCCCAGGCCGCTGCCACGCCAACGGCAACGCCGGCGCCAACCACCACGGCGGCCCCTGTGTCGCCTGCCGCGACTGCAGCAACCACGGCGGCAAGCCCTGCCACTACTGCCACCACTTCAACCGCCACGCCCGCTGCTGCAGCTGCAGCAACGCCAGCCACGCCGGCGGCGGTCGCACCAACGCCGAACAAGGGCGACATCGCCTGGATGACGGTGGCCACCGTACTGGTCATCATGATGACCGTGCCCGGCCTGGCGCTGTTCTACGGCGGCCTGGTGCGCTCCAAGAACATGCTCTCCGTGCTGATGCAGGTGTTCATGGTGTTTTCGCTCATCGTCGTGCTGTGGGGTGTGTATGGCTATTCGCTGGCGTTCACCGAGGGCAACAGTTTCTTCGGCAGCTTCGACCGCCTGTTCTTGAAGGGCATGACCGTCGATTCAATGGGCGCGACCTTCAGCAAGGGCATTGTCATCCCCGAGTTTTCGTTCTTTGCCTTCCAGGCCACCTTTGCCGGCATCACCTGCTGCCTGATCGTCGGCTCCTTTGCCGAGCGCATCAAGTTTTCTGCCCTGCTGTTGTTCATGGTGCTGTGGTTCACTTTCTCCTACATCCCGATGGCGCACATGGTCTGGTTCTGGCCAGGTCCTGACGTCTTCACCGATGCCGCTGCTGCAGAAAAAGCCACTGCGGCTTCCGGCTGGCTGTTCCAGAAGGGCGCCCTCGATTTCGCCGGCGGCACCGTGGTGCATATCAATGCGGCCATGGCTGGCCTGATCGGCGCCTATGTGGTCGGCAAGCGGGTTGGCTATGGCCGCGAGTCGATGGCACCGCATTCGCTGACCATGACCATGATCGGCGCGTCGCTGCTGTGGGCTGGCTGGTTCGGCTTCAATGCCGGCTCCGCTCTGGAAGCCAACGGCACTGCCGCGCTGGCGGTGGTCACCACGCTGCTGGCAACTGCGGCTGCGGTCTGCACCTGGACCTTCGGTGAATGGATGTCCAAGGGCAAGCCATCGATGCTGGGTGCGGCGTCCGGCGCCGTCGCCGGTCTGGTCGCCATCACCCCGGCTGCCGGCTTTGTCGGCCCGATGGGTGGCCTGGTGATCGGCCTGCTGGCCGGCATCATCTGCCTGTGGGGTGTGAATGGCCTCAAGCGGCTGCTCGGTGCCGATGATTCGCTCGACGTCTTTGGCGTGCACGGCGTTGGCGGTATCCTCGGCGCCCTGCTGACCGGCGTGTTTGCCGCGCCATCGCTGGGTGGTTCGGGTATCTATGACTATGTTGCCAACAAGGTGGCGGCTGATTATTCGATCTCCGGCCAGGTCTGGATCCAGCTCCAGGGTGTGTTGACCACCGTGGTCTGGTCTGGCGTGGTGGCATTCGTCGCCTACAAGATTGTCGACCTGGTGATCGGCCTGCGCGTGCCGGAAGACCAGGAACGCGAAGGTCTGGATATCACCAGCCATGGTGAACAGGCTTACCACGCTTGAATCGCCGGCCTGGTGACTCGCCGGGGAACAAACCCGCCAGCTCAGCGAATCACCGGCCAGGTAGTCCACTGACTGCCTGACCAGGTTGCCGAGTCAACAGCCTGGCTGGGCCGATTGGCTGCATGGACCGCAGTTTTGATCATTCAAAAGCGTCTCTTCGGGGGCGCTTTTTTTATCGGCATTCGCATGGGCATGAGGCTGGAACCCAGCCCGACAGCAGTCATCCGCCCTTTTCCATTTCACCAACATTTCCCTAAGGCATTGAAGGGTTTATTTGCCCTGGCGGGGTTTACAATGTTGAAATTGCCCTGATGTAATACAGCGAATAACCCCGCTCGTTTTGGAATTTTGCTACATTGGCCTCGGTGAACCGGCCGATTGCCGTTAGAATTTGCTTCGGACAGTCCCGCACTTCGCCCAGAAA
>JBPBPY010000183.1:0-9232 GCA_050954505.1 Janthinobacterium lividum | reverse complement strand
GGACCTGATCGAAAAGCAGCAGCAACTGCTTTCCGACTATTGGCCGTCGGCGCAGGGCAGGTCTTACAAATATGCTTCCTTGAAGCTGAAACCGCAAAACTGAACACCTGCGGAAGTTGGCAGCCCGAAGTGATAGCAGTGACAGTTTGCGAGGTTTCGATAGCGCTAACTAGTCAATTTTCACCTGGCCGGCACCAGCCAGGAAAATGGTACGGCAAGGGCAGGCTCATCCAGGCCTATTGCGCATGCAAACAAGTCATGATGCGCGTGCGGCAATCCAATGCGGCGTTCAAACCAGGGCATGCCCAATCATCCGGGTCAGGATCGCCAGCGGCGCCGATTGTTCATCGTAGAGTTTGTCCGCCTTCAATTGCAGCGTCTGCTCCAGCATGTACTGGCCTGCCATCACCGCATGCGAAGCCTGGTCGGTGAAACAGACCCAGGTCGACCCTGGTGCAAATTCAAAGGTGCATTGCGGCGCCTCGCGCTGGTAATCCAGATCGGACTTCATGCCGTCATGCAGCTGCAGCATCAAATGGTCGTATTCACTGCGGTACGACTTGGTGACGTGCAGCCTTTGCAGCAGGCGCGCCTGCCAGGGCCGGTAGGCTTTGGCGCGCGGCAAAAAGCGCCTGGCCACATCCTGGAATGGTTCGCCCACCCGCCAGACCCTGGGCTGGCCATGCGGATTAACATTGGTAAACACCCGCAGCAAGCGTTCGCCGTGATTTGGCCGCGAGGGAAAGGCGTCGACATGCAGGCGGCGGTCATCGGCGCGCCAGCTTTGCACCCGGTCTTCCACTTCCGCAGGGCGAAAGCTGGTTGGGGCCAGTTTCAAGCCGCCGGTATAACCGGGAAACAGATGCGCGATCAATTCCTGGGCCTGGAGCCGGAAACGCCCGATCATTGCCGCCAGCGCTGCCTGGGTGGCTTCATCACCCAAGGCGCCATGCAGCGCGCCGGAAGCGTCGAGGCTGATGTTGCGTTTTTTCGGGTCGCGGATGGCAGGCGAGAACAGGCTGCGTTCGCTTGCAAGCGGTGTGAAACCGAATGAAGGGAAATACAGCAGCTTGCCGGCTTCGAGCGCGGCAATCAGGGCGGGATCGTCCTGCCAAGGCGAGCTGCCGCCGGCAGGCGTGGCATGATAATCGGGAATTTCGACGATTTGCTGGTCCATGGATCTATTATCTCATTCGCTGCATGATTGTCCGGGCAGGGGCATGATGCGCGCACATCGGGTTCATTTGTCGCGCGCCAGCGGCTTGCCGTTGTCGATGACTTCGCGGCAATCGCCTTTCATGGTCGAGTGGTCATAGTCGGCCCAGCCATAGCTGTCCACATAACGGGGATGCGGCGCCAGCTGGGCGCTGAAGATGCTGCGTTCGAGCTGCTGGCCGGGAAACTGGATGTCGGCCATGTCCAGCAGCGAGTGGAACACATTTTCGGTCGACAGACGGGCGTCGCGGTGGCGCAGCAGCTGCTCGACCTTGCCGGGATGGACTTGCCGGTAGTAGTCGGAGTACCAGGCCAGTGCCGGGACATGGAATTCGAACTGGGTATTGTGGCCATGAAACGCCAGGCGGCAGCTGCCATCGTAGAGCGTCTGGCCGTGGTCGGAGACATAGAACATCGAGGTCACAATGGGCGCATTGGCCGCATTGGCCGCATTGGCCGCATTGGCCGCATTGGCCGCACTGGCCGGCTGCGCCAGGGCTGCGTTTTCCAGGCGCGCGATCACCTGGGCCAGGAACCAGTCGGTGTACAGGATCGAATTGTCATAGCTGTTGTTGATCGGGGTCTTGAGCAGCAAATCGGTATAAGCGGGGCGGTCGACGCCAAACAGCGATGGCAGCCAATGGTCGAACGCCTTTGGATACCGCTGGCTGTAGTTCCAGTGGTTGCCCAGCGTATGCAGGATGATCAGCTTGTGTGGCGCCGGGTCACGCATGGCCGCCTCGAAGGGCGCCAGCAGCTTTTCATCAAAACTGCCGTCGCGGCGCATGCTGCCCAGGTTGGTGAACTGGCGCACGTCGGCTTCCTCGGCATATACCGATACGGGCGTGTCGAACTTGCCGAATGACATCTGGTTCGATAGCCACCAGGTCTTGAAGCCAGCCTCCTTGTAGGCGGCAATGAACGACTTTTCGGCAAAGCCCGCCAGCATGCTCTTGCGCACCGGCTTTCTCGACATCATTACCGGTACCGCCAAGCGGGTGGCCGATACGCCGCTGATCATGTCCGACAGGCTCACCAGGTTGGCGACCTTCGACAGCTGTGGATTGGTCTGGCGGCTGTAACCGTTGATCGACCAGCGGTCAAAGCGCGAGGATTCACCGATCACCATGACCACCGTTTGCGGCAAGGCCGAAGGCGGCTGCTGGACGGCATGAAACTGGAAGCGGCTGCTGAGCTGGGCAAGCCGGGCCAGATAGCGGCGTTCCTGATAAAAGTCCCAGGCATGGACATATACGCCGAATGGCCAGCTGCGCGCGAACATCTGGGCGTCAAGACCGGGCGCCCAGGCAGGGAAAACCAATTCTCCCGAAAACGATGGCCAGGACCAGGCCGATGGCGCACGTGGGCCTGCTGCGGAGGCGTTCGAAGATGCAGCGGGTATCATGGCATGCCCACCCAATGCCGCCACACCAGCCAGGGCCAGCACGGCCACCACCCGGCGGGAACGGCCACGCCAGTCCAGGGCATGCGTGCGCCAGGCGGCACGCCAGGCCAGTGCAAACCAGGCCAGCATCAGCACGGCGGCAGCGGCAACCAGCCAGGCCTTGCGGCCAAGAAACTCCAGCGCCTCCTCAGGGCTGGTCTCCATGATCACGCCAAGGTGATGCGGTGACAGATGCTGGTGGAATTGCGCCAGCAGATACAGCTCCACCGGCAAGGCCAGGAAGGCCGGCAGCAGCAGCGGGAAAAACCAGGCCGGGCGTTTGGCCAGCGCCCATATCGCCAGCCAGGCCACGACGCTCGAGAAAGCCGTCGCCTGAGGCGTCTCCAGCGCAACCCCGGCCAGCAATGGAGCGAGCGGCACCAGCGTCAAGGCCAGGAGGCTGGCCAGCACCAGCAGTGTCGAATAACGGTGGGAAGGTGGCATGGACGAGAGCAGGGGAAGGCAGTGGCCGGAAATGGGACAGGCAAACAAGCCGCCATTATCAGGCAAGCGGACACACACGGCAGGCCGAAATGGATGGTCAAAGGCAAAACCGCCCGGGACAAACACTCTGCCAGACCCATGGCATGCATACGCCATCCAGGTACGATGCAGTTGCACGGCACATACAACACAAAGACAACACACATGCAACGTACGCCGTCAGGCATTGCCGCGCATCGCCACGTACAATAACGCCGCTGCCGTCTTGCGATAACGCATTGAATGATTGACTGCAAGTCCCGCAAGGCATATACTCGCCAGTTCTCGAATTTAAGCTCCCTGGGCTTAAGCGCTCTTTGGTTTGCCTCCGCATTCTGCGACGCTTCTCTCCCCATTTGCTCAAATCCGATACGCTCCGAAATACTGCCGGTCTCATGGCAGGGTCGGGGCATTGTCAGTTCCGGTTTAGTCCCCGTGCAAAGGCTCCAGGTTTGCCGGGTTTGCAGATTAATGTAAGTAATTTAGTTGAACTAAAATGCCAACCATCCAACAGTTGATCAACAACCCACGCAAGCGCGTGCGCGCCAAGAGCAAGTCGCCTGCTCTCGAAGGCGGCCCGCAAAAGCGTGGTGTTTGCACCCGCGTGTACACCACCACGCCAAAGAAGCCAAACTCGGCGCTGCGTAAAGTCGCCAAGGTCCGTTTGACGAATGGCTTCGAAGTCATTTCGTACATCGGCGGTGAAGGCCATAACCTGCAAGAACATAGTGTCGTGCTGTTGCGCGGCGGCCGTGTGAAGGATTTGCCGGGTGTTCGTTACCATATGGTTCGCGGCGCACTGGATACCCAGGGCGTCAAGGACCGCAAGCAGGCGCGTTCGAAGTACGGTACCAAGCGCGCCAAGGCTGGCAAGAAATAAATTCGTGTTTTGCCCTGCGGGTAAAACGGTGTCGGCCCCTGATGGGTCGAGTAAGTGGACGGTTGTGATGGCCCTCCGCGAGCAGCGGGCAAGTACAGTGCCTGGGCTCAACTGAAGAAATAAAAGGAATCGAAATGCCGCGTCGTCGTGAAGTACCCAAGCGTGAAATCTTGCCAGATCCAAAGTTCGGCAACATTGATGTCGCCAAGTTTGTCAACGTGTTGATGGAATCCGGCAAAAAGTCGGTCGCTGAAAAAATCATCTACGGTGCATTCGACCATATCGCTGCCAAATCGGGCAAGGATCCAGTCGAAGTGTTCGCAGCCGCAATCAACAACGCCAAGCCGATTGTTGAAGTCAAATCACGCCGCGTTGGTGGTGCGAACTACCAGGTGCCAGTTGAAGTGCGCCCAGTGCGCCGCATGGCCCTGTCAATGCGCTGGTTGCGTGAAGCTGCCAACAAGCGCAGCGAAAAATCCATGCCACAACGCCTTGGCGGCGAACTGATGGAAGCCGCGGAAATGCGCGGCGGTGCAATGAAGAAGCGCGATGAAGTCCATCGCATGGCGGAAGCGAACAAGGCGTTCTCTCACTTCCGCTTCTAAAAGATCGTCAGGCTGGTGCGCAGTGGTGCGCGCCGCCTTGCGTTTCACAACTTGTTCGAGGCCGGGCACATTTTCAAAAAAAATGGCGCTCGGTTTTGTACATTAAAAGATTTAGGATTAATCATGGCTCGCAAGACCCCCATTGAGCGTTACCGTAACATCGGCATTTCGGCTCATATCGATGCAGGCAAGACCACGACAACCGAACGCGTGCTGTTCTACACCGGCGTCAATCACAAGATTGGCGAAGTGCATGATGGCGCTGCCACCATGGACTGGATGGAGCAGGAACAGGAACGCGGCATCACGATCACGTCGGCTGCAACCACCTGCTTCTGGAAGGGGATGGCCAACAATTTCCCTGAGCATCACATCAACATCATCGATACCCCGGGTCACGTCGATTTCACCATCGAAGTGGAACGTTCGATGCGCGTGCTCGACGGCGCCTGCATGGTCTACTGTGCAGTCGGCGGCGTGCAGCCACAGTCGGAAACCGTTTGGCGCCAGGCCAACAAGTACGGCGTGCCACGTCTGGCATTCGTCAACAAGATGGACCGCACCGGCGCGAACTTCTTCAAGGTCTACGAGCAGATGCGCGCTCGCCTGAAGGCCAACCCGATTCCGCTGCAGATTCCCATCGGCGCCGAAGACAACTTCAAGGGCGTGGTCGATCTGGTCAAGATGAAGGCTGTGTACTGGGACGACGCTTCGCAAGGCATGAAGTTCGACTACCGTGAAATCCCGGCCGAGCTCACCGAGCAAGCGGCCGAATGGCGCGAAAAGATGGTCGAAGCCGCTGCCGAAGCGACCGAAGACTTGATGAACAAGTACCTCGAAGAAGGCGACCTGTCGGAAGAAGACATCAAGGTTGCCCTGCGCATGCGTACCATCGCCGGTGAAATCGTGCCGATGATGTGCGGCACCGCGTTCAAGAACAAGGGCGTGCAAGCCATGCTCGACGGCGTCATCGAATACCTGCCATCGCCAGTGGACATTCCACCGGTCAAGGGCCTTGGTGAAGATGATGAAGTGCTGGAGCGCAAGGCAGAAGACACCGAGAAGTTCTCGGCGCTGGCATTCAAGATCATGACCGATCCATTCGTCGGCCAGCTGATCTTCTTCCGCGTGTATTCGGGCACCATCAAGTCGGGCGACACCGTCTACAACCCGGTGAAGAACAAGAAGGAACGGCTGGGCCGCATCTTGCAGATGCACGCCAACCAGCGTGAAGAAATCAAGGAAGTCCACGCCGGCGATATCGCCGCTGCGGTCGGCCTCAAGGATGCCACCACCGGTGAAACCCTGTGCGATCCAAGCGCGATCATCACGCTCGAACGCATGGTCTTCCCTGAGCCGGTGATCTCGCAGGCTGTCGAGCCAAAGACCAAGGCTGACCAGGAAAAAATGGGTCTGGCGCTGAACCGCCTGGCACAGGAAGATCCTTCGTTCCGCGTCAAGACCGATGAAGAATCGGGCCAGACCATCATTGGTGGTATGGGCGAGCTGCATCTGGAAATTATCGTTGACCGCATGAAGCGCGAATTCGGCGTTGAAGCAACCGTTGGCAAGCCACAAGTGGCTTACCGCGAAACGATCCGCAAGACCTGCGAAGAAATCGAAGGCAAGTTCGTCAAGCAGTCGGGTGGTCGCGGCCAGTACGGCCATGTGGTCCTGAAGATCGAACCGCAAGAGCCGGGCAAGGGTTTCGAATTCGTTGACGCCATCAAGGGCGGCACCGTGCCACGCGAATACATCCCTGCAGTTGAAAAGGGTGTGCGCGAAACACTGAACTCGGGCGTGCTGGCTGGTTATCCAGTCGTTGACGTCAAGGTCACGCTGTTCTTCGGTTCCTACCATGATGTCGACTCGAACGAAAATGCATTCCGCATGGCCGCTTCGATGGCATTCAAGGACGGTACCCGCAAGGCCAGCCCGGTCATCCTCGAACCGATGATGGCTGTCGAAGTCGAAACGCCGGAAGACTATGCCGGTACCGTGATGGGCGATCTGTCCTCACGCCGCGGCATGGTGCAGGGCATGGATGAAATCGCCGGCGGCGGTGGCAAGATCATCAAGGCAGAAGTGCCATTGTCGGAAATGTTTGGCTACTCGACCTCGCTGCGTTCTGCAACCCAGGGCCGCGCGACGTACTCGATGGAATTTAAGCACTATTCGGAAGCACCGAAGAACGTCATTGAAGCGATCGTCAGCTCCAAGGGCAAGAACTAACAAGCAACTTATCGCCCGCCTGGTCCCACAAGGACCGTGCGGGTTTCTGCAGCAGATAAATCGTTCTTTTGAAGGAAGAAAAAAATGGCAAAGAGTAAATTCGAACGGAATAAACCGCACGTCAACGTCGGCACCATCGGCCACGTCGATCATGGCAAGACCACGCTGACCGCAGCAATCGCGACCGTTCTGTCGAAGAAATTCGGCGGCGAAGCCAAGGCTTACGACCAGATCGATGCAGCACCAGAAGAAAAAGCACGCGGCATCACCATCAACACCGCGCACGTCGAATACGAAACCGCAGCGCGCCACTATGCGCACGTCGATTGCCCAGGCCACGCCGATTATGTGAAAAACATGATTACCGGCGCTGCGCAAATGGACGGTGCCATCCTGGTTTGCTCGGCTGCCGACGGCCCGATGCCACAAACCCGCGAGCACATCCTGCTGGCGCGCCAGGTTGGCGTTCCATACATCATCGTCTACCTGAACAAGTGCGACATGGTCGATGATGAAGAACTGCTGGAACTGGTGGAAATGGAAGTGCGCGAATTGCTGTCGAAGTACGAATTCCCGGGCGACGATCTGCCGATCGTCAAGGGTTCGGCCAAGCTGGCGCTCGAAGGCGACACCGGTCCATTGGGCGAGCAATCGATCATGGCCCTGGCTGATGCACTCGACACCTACATCCCGACGCCAGAGCGCGCAGTCGACGGCGCCTTCCTGCTGCCAGTGGAAGACGTGTTCTCGATCTCGGGTCGCGGCACGGTTGTCACCGGCCGTATCGAGCGCGGTATCGTGAAGGTTGGCGAAGAACTGGAAATCATCGGCATCCGTGATACCCAGAAGACCACTTGCACGGGCGTGGAAATGTTCCGCAAGCTGCTCGACCAGGGTCAGGCCGGCGACAACGTCGGCGTGCTGCTGCGCGGCACCAAGCGTGAAGACGTGGAGCGGGGCCAGGTTCTGGCCAAGCCAGGTTCGATCAAGCCGCACAAGCATTTCACCGGCGAGATCTATGTCCTGTCGAAAGACGAAGGCGGCCGTCATACGCCATTCTTCAACAACTATCGTCCACAGTTCTATTTCCGGACCACCGACGTGACCGGTTCGATCGAACTGCCGAAGGACAAGGAAATGGTCATGCCAGGCGACAACGTGTCGATCACCGTCATGCTGATCAACCCGATCGCCATGGAAGAAGGTCTGCGCTTCGCCATCCGTGAAGGCGGTCGTACCGTCGGCGCCGGTGTGGTTGCTAAGATCATCGAGTAAGAATCTGGAAAAAACGCCGGGCGCAGTTGGCCCGGCGATGTCGTTGCGCACTGGTAGGCTGTGTGGTGCAAAACGGCAAACGCTGTTTCAGGCAAGTGTTTCAATCGTAGGGGTGTAGCTCAATTGGCAGAGCGTTGGTCTCCAAAACCAAAGGTTGTGGGTTCGATTCCCCCCGCCCCTGCCACCGAATTCAGGTGTAGGGTACCGAAAGTGAAAGTGTATGGCTAATCAACCTGTGCAAACCGTCAGTACTTCGTCCGACAAGGCGAAGGTCGTACTGGCAATTTGCGCTGCAATCGCTGGTGTCGTTGGCTTTTATATCCTTTCAGATAAGACAACCGTCGTGCGCGCCGGTGTCCTGGTTGTCGGTTTGATCGTTGCAATCGCACTGGCATGGACGTCTGTCTCGGGCCAGGGTTTCATCAATTTCGCGAAAGAGTCGATCCGCGAAACCAAGAAGGTGGTCTGGCCGACACGCAAGGAAGCACTGCAGATTACTGCCATCGTGTTTGTCTTCGTGCTGACCATGGCAATTTTCCTCTGGGGCACGGACAAGTTGCTGGAATTCCTGTTGTACGACATCATCCTGGGCTGGAAACGATAATGAGTGAAAATCTGCAAGATGATGCTGCTGCATTGCCAGCAACGGAGCCGGCTGCCATCACCGTAGCGCCAAGCAAGAAGCGCTGGTATGTGGTGCATGCCTATTCGGGCATGGAAAAAAGTGTGCAGCGTGCACTGACCGAGCGCTTCATCCGCGCCGGAATGGAAGACAAGTTTGGCCAGATCCTGGTGCCGACCGAAGAAGTCATTGAAGTCAAGAATGGCCAGAAATCGGTGACCGAGCGCCGTTTCTTCCCGGGCTATGTGCTGGTTGAAATGGAAATGACCGATGAAACCTGGCATCTGGTGAAAAACACCAACAAGGTCACCGGTTTCATTGGCGGCAAGTCCAACAAGCCAACCCCGATTCCGCCGCATGAAGTCGACAAGATCATGACGCAAATGCAGGAAGGCATTGAAAAGCCACGGCCGAAAGTGTTGTACGAAGTTGGCGAACTGGTGCGCATCAAGGATGGCCCATTTACAGATTTCAAT